>DATBHW010000004.1 GCA_036557285.1 Ktedonobacterales bacterium | reverse complement strand
TGCCAAAGCAGCCATCAAAGTGATGGGCATACGTCTCCAAAGGCGCGGGAGCAGGCGTCACGAGGCGTTGGTCGGTCATAAGCGCTTCCCTCCTCCCGCTCCTTGTACCACCTGGCCTGCCCCCTCGTCAACAAACTACCGGTAGATGCACATTACCTGCGCAAACACTATCAGACTTTGTTAGAACAGCAGCGTTATCTGACATTGGTAGGCAAGGTAAGAATCTCCGAGCTTGTAGGGGCCTTCCAAAATTATTTCCCCAGTGCATTACTCACCTTGCTGCACTGTGAGGTCGATCTGACGGCGAGTATGCACTCTAGCTGGCTCATGAGACTTGTTGGAACAAAAAAAAGGCAGATTCCTCTCCATCATATTCTTACCCTGCAGTTTCTCAAGAGTTCGGTGCAGCAATCTTTTCAAGAACCACAGAGTACTCCTCGCTCAGCTGTATTTGGGCAAGGACCGTGGCCATGCTTAAACCCGATCTGTCTGCATTACAAGCAATTGCATATCCACATCTGCCGCATCCGCCAAAAAGCTCGCTCAAAGTTTAGCGGCATCTTCGCTTGCGACTGTGGGTTCGCGTATTCGCGTAGCCTCTCTGAGGCTGACCCGGACGACCCCTATCAATACAACAGCATCCTTACTTATGGAAAACTATGGGAAAGCACGTTATCCGACCTACGGCTAGATTCCACACTGAGCAATGCACAGATTGCACAACAGCTAGGAGTAAGTGTCAACACCATTTTTCGACAGGTGAAAAAGTTGGGTTTGCCCTCGCGTCTCCAGATGCTAGAACGTGAGAGAAAGACCCCATCTGAAGTTGAGCTATCCTTTCATCGCGAACAGTGGCTGAAAACGATAGCAAACTACCCTGGTCAGGGAATCGGTGTCGTGGTCAGGCAATCAATGGGCGGATATGATTGGTTGAGGAGATATGATCTTACCTGGCTTCAAGCCCACTTACCTCCTCACAAAGCCCGCCAACCACCAGGTAATCGCTGGCATAGGCAAGTCAAACCATATGGATCAAGAGGGGGCCAAAAAATTCTCCCACAAGAGTGGGAAGGACGCGATCGAGAGACTGCTGAAGTCATACGACAAAGAGCACAAGAACTTCTTGATGCCCCTGGCGCGCCGCAAAAAATAACACTTCTAAAACTGCAGTTGGCCCTACCCTCCTCTTCAAACTGGTTCAGAAATGCTGCCTTCTTGCCATTGACAATGCAAGCTCTCGATGAAGTTCTAGAATCAACTGAGCAGTTCGCGGTTCGTCGCGTCAATTGGGTAGCTCAGCAAGGGAATATAGCACGGAAACCCCTTTCGCACCGGGAGTTAGTAAAGCTAGCTGGGGTAGATGTCCAGCAGCATAAACCGTTGGTGCAAGCAGCAATTCAAGAAGCCATGAGAATGCTTGATCGCTTGAATTAGAACAAGGGCACAAGCCACATGGTGCTAACCGGCGCAATTGGCGTGTGGGAAAAGCAGCAAGTCCCGCACCCCGTTGCAATAAAGCATCATTGGAAGTGAATTGACTCTCGTTGCTGGAAATTAAACTCACTTCGAGGAAAGCCCAGCCATCATCTCTTGCTCCCATGAGCACTGGCTGGGCATCTCCTCTTGTTTCAGGAGAAATTGTTAACTCTCCCAAGTGAGGTTGAGCAGGAAAAGAAGATATGCTCATGCTCACTGAAAAACGAGAGAAGGGGCCGCTATTTCATGGCGGCCCCTTCTCTGCTCGTAACGTATACCAGACAACATCTCATAGTTCACAACCAAGCGGTCAGGAAACCAGCGAAGTTGGCGAGCGACTTTCTTCGCTCGGTCTATCCTCATCAACAAGTGGAGACCCAACTTTATTGTCCGAGACCCAACTTTATTGTCCGGCTACAGGAGCATCTTGAACAGCGCTGGGGTCGCCAAGAATCAAGCAAGCTGTACAACCAGACATTCCACGACAAGTGGCACAGGGTACAATTCGATAAGCTGATAGCTGGAGCGGAAATGTCGATCTACGGGGTGGCTGGGAATCCACTAGGCTTGACATTATCCAGCCTTCAGACTAATAGAGGCTCTCGAGGACTTCAGATTGTCACCTTGATTTTCAATAGTGTCTCCCCTGCCAAAGCTTTGTGTACTCTCACAATGAGTTCCTTCGACTTCTACAGTTTGCGGCGTTTCCGGTGGCCTCCTCCGGGAACAGAGATGAACACAGCGGAACGTCTGGAGCGAAGTTTTACCATCTCTGATGTATCGTTGGTAGCAGAGATTCATTGGTGGGCACGTGAAGAGCGTTACCAATTTACTCTGCGCGGCGAACAAACATTCCTGATGGGAGAGGCGTCTAGTTTCTCACAGACAGAACTTTTCCAGTTGCTTGAGCATTTAGTAGTCATCAACGACCGTCCCGAACTCATCGCCCAGTATCAAGCTGAACTATACACAAGATGAGTTTTGAGGCGATTTAAGGAATTGTATGTCCGCCCATTGAGTCTACCTCAGTGTGCCCGCCATCTGGTTGTCGCGGCGCTCTATAGACTGCGGCACTTCCTGATGCAATGTCTCAGCCTCTGACAGGCCAGCTGGGAGCAAACGAGGATTCAAGCCGTCATGGTGGTCGTTGCGAGTGGCACAGCATATCCACGGCCACAGCCGAGATGTTAGCATGTTAGTGGTTGAAGGGCGGCGTTCGTGCTATCCTGTCCGTGTTTGAGGGGAATGGGGGGTACGCTCCAGGAGAGCGGCGCAGCTCTTTTTTCATGGGATATGCTCCGGAGGGGCGCGTCTCAGTCCCTGGACAAAAGTTTGGAGCTACGAGTTGGTAGGTACGGTCAACGATGGGAGCAGAAAGATGAGGTAACACGTGGGAGGGCTTACGGCCTACATCTTGGATGATGTCGCATTTCCTCGTAATCTACCATCGTCATTTGCCTTCTTCATGGTCCTCTTGGGAAGGACTATTACGTTCGCCCAGCCCATTATGCCTGCCCCGTCGGAGAAGCTTGATCAAGCGCTCACGGGAAATACCAAGTGCTGTTGCCAGTAAATCGATGGCGCCATAACGGGCGTTCGCGCCACGCTCCAAGCGACTGATGGTACTGACGCCATCGCCCGCGCGTTCGGCGGGTTCGGCCTGGGAGAGTCCTTGCTGGCGGCGCAGGGTTGCCAACCGGGGTATGGGTACACCACGCGGGGAGGAACGCTGAGGCCACTGGGACGACCGCTGTTGAAAATTGAAACGTTTCTTCATGGTTCACCTCATCACAAAAATTATCTGCTCCCCAAGGCACTACGCCCTGGAGAGCAGATAAGAGACAAAAGACACGCTAAAGCTAGGCTAGCACAGCTCCAGAAAACTACTCATGGGCGAGCCGATTAACCAGTTCCATCACCTGGGATGGGCCTAAGAGTAGGCATCGTTTCGCATGCCCCGTTGCCGCGATCACCGCGGCGGCATCGTGGTGCTGTTGCTCGGTAAGGGCAAAGCAGGCCACGCGAACGGCGTGGAGCAGAGGCGCATAGCGCTCCATCCTGCTTTTCCAGAACATGGCGCTGGCCTGGGGATGTCCAATGATGATCAACACCAGCGCGTTGCCAGTCTCCAGGAGCAGATCAGGGCGCACCTTCACAGGTGTGGGGACGATGGTATGCGTTGGGAAGTGCTCGCCATACCGGGCATAGGCGACCCCGGTGAGCAGCCCGATCAGCGCGGGACGGCACTCCTCGTCAGTCGTGAGGAGACGCCAGCCATACCGTTCAGCCCAGAGCGCCAGTTCATGCCGTACCTGCTGCGCCTGGTAGACTTCCCGCCTCTGCTTCCGGTAATGATCGGAACGCAGCGACGTCAGCCCGATGGCTCGCGCGCCTTTCAGGAGCAGGCGATAGGCGCGGGGCGATCCATGCCCCCGCTCTGGGAGCAGCAACTCGGCAGCCATATATCTCCCTTCCACCAGCCTGGCTAACCTGCGGTAGAACTGGGTTCTTGAGAGGTCACTGCATGCGTGTTTGTGGAGATCGCCTGCCGTCGCGCGCCTGACCCGGTGGAGGAAGGCCAGCAGGGCGACCTCGTCTGGGTGTAATTCGTTCATAGTTTGTTCACCTGTACGACCTGAATATTCGCCTGCCCTGCCGTCGCACGACTCACCGTGCGGAGCCGGGCCTGACTTGCAACGACCCACAAGGTGGGCTTCCCCGCTTTCCCAAAGCCTGCCACCTTTTTTCGTAACCGCTGCCCGGTGTAGTGCGGGGAATCAATCTCCAGCAGATACTCCACTCCATCCAGGCGCATCCGCCCATCAGCCAGCACCGTGCTCAAGCCTCGTTTATGTTCCCCCTTCAATGCGCGCTCCGTGGTCACGTCTGTCACCCTGTACCGCTGCTTCAACTTTTCCAGCACATCTCCCATCGTCAGCACATGCCCAATCTCGGCCTGGGCTGGCCTCCCTTTGACAAAGCTGGCGCGTTCTGCCGCAGCAAAGAGGTGCTCCGCCTTCCGACCGAGCCAGTATATCTGTTCAGCCTTCCCACGGGCGTCGGTCATGGCGGTATGCAGATAGCCTCCTTTCACGAGTTGGGCGAGTCGGTCCTGGCAGGTTTGTATTTTCCGTCCTGCCCAAAACTGCTGATGAATCGCCTGCGTGTTGGACAGCCCTCGCTGCCCGATGTACCGAAACAGCGCGACATCTCGCGCCGTTGGCTGCACGTACTTCCCCATCTGATACCTACCAATCGGATGCGGCTTGCCTTGTGGCAGACGTCGTTGAAGGCTGCCGGTTCTCTGGCTCTGCCCAGATGGTGGGAGGAGCGTACATGGGGACGGCTGGCTCGTGATAGGGCGTTGTGGGCAGGTCCAGCAGCCTGGGCTTGCGCGCCAGCACATGCGCAGCCGTCTCACGCCCCTCGACGGTCAGGATCAGCACGTGGTTAGCATCCAGCCCCCGGATCTCATGGGGCTGCACCAGATAATCCCAGGTGTCGGAGACGGTGGCATGCGGCTCTCGGAAGCGTGCATACGACCAACTGCGCGTCTGAAAGTTGCGTTTGCCGATGTTGTCTGCCACGACCTGCGCATCAAGATGGAGCAGGCCATTATGCACGATCCAGGTGCGCGCATTGGTCGTAATGGTCTGGCGAAACGGCTCCAACTGCTCAAACGCCTGGAATCCCAGCTGCAGCGCCACCCGACGCTTGCGCGCCGTCGCAATGAAGGTTGGGAAGTTCGCCGTAAAGTAGAGATGCGCCTCATCCAGGAAGACACTCACCAGATGGGGGGAGTGCGTGATCGCGCGCTGGGCCGCATACGCTTGCAAGCTGATCATGTAGAGCAGGCCAAGCGTGTGTTCCTGGGTGCCGACTGGCCCACCTGCACGGATCATCACCACCTTTTTTTGCTCCAGGCACTCGGCCAGCGTGGGGGCGTGGCGCTGGTTATAGAGAAACGCATTGCGGCCTACACAGAGCCGATCCAGGAAGTTGACCAAGCCGGAGAGGTTTTGATCAAAGTCTGATTTCGACCAGTTGTTGCAGAAGAGGGTGTACTCGCGCGCCTCAGGGGATCCAGCCGCTGCTGCCAGGAGGCCCTCGCGTCTCTCGTCGCTCAGGCACAGTTCAAGCAGTTCTTGCAGCAGCATTGGCTGCCGATAGGCGCGTTCGTAGAGTGGAATGGTTTTCCGAAGGAACGACTGCGCCTTTTGCAGATAGTAGCCTGAGGCGCCTTGCGTTCCTGTTTCGCTCACCTGGGCGAACAGGTCAGCAAACAAAGCGGCATGGGCGTGCGGGCCTCCGGGTCCAACCAGGGGATTAAACCCGGCATCCGGGTACAGCACCACCTCGCGGTGATGCCGTTGGGCCAGGGCCAACACCTGCTCGGTCATCTCGCGCTGGCCGTCAAACAGCACCAGGGCGACATCAGGCCGGGCTATATCTGCGGCAATGAAGGTGCTCAGGAAATAGGAGGTCTTGCCCGCTCCCACCGGACCCAGGTTGATCACATTCAAGCAGCGTGACCGTTCAGGCAGGATGATGTCCTGCCTGGGCCACGCCTGAAGGTTCTTCCCTAACACCACACTGGCCCCACGCGCGAGTTCCTGAAGCGCCTTCCTGGAGCGTCGCCGCTGGCGGGTTTTGAAGCGATCACGCAGCTTTCTGGAGCCTGGTCCCCCACGCCGTCGCTGGATCAGGATCCGCGCCAGCATCGTGATGAAGCCAATCCCTACGAGCGCCAGGACAAACACCATCAAACGATCATTCCATGCCTGAAGATCGGAGAGCAAATCTCCAAAGAACATGATTTTCTCCTTCACAACTTAATAGCTTTTCGCAACAAAGACGATGTGAGGCCAGAATCCTATGAAATGGACTGGGAACAAGCGTGAGGCGTCCACGACTGAGGCAGTTGGAAGAGCATGCTGTCCTGACGAAGCACGTCAATGAGTATGGGACACTCAGCGGCGATCTGGAGGTCAGATGAGGCCATCTCATGTTCTGACCTGTTCGATGCGACTCTGGCTCCGAAGAGCTGCCCCTGGGGACCAAACAGTGAAAATGAACCGCAGCCCTCCTTCATGCCAGGAAATTGCTCCCAAGCATGGCTCCCCAAATGGCTCCCCCTGGTGGCTCCCGTTAGATCACTTCCTGTTCTGGCTCCACCTCCTCTTGCTGATTCCCCGGAGTGGCTCCTGTTTTAGCGCGGAGCCACTCCGTCGCCGCCGCGCGTTTGCACCTGGCCCGGTCAGCCAGCGCGCGACCAGAGACGCGGATGCCTGTCGCCACCAACTCCTGATAGGCAGCCTCCAGCCTGGCGGCTCTCGCCTCGCGCCCAGCGAGACTTTCTTCTGGCTCAAGCTGCCCCTGGCGTGGATCCCTGGCTGGCGCCAGTGCCACCACCTGGCGCCCAGAGGTGGCTCCAGACCCAGGCAACGGCTCCAGCGTGTGGCTCCCACCCGTGGGACCGGAGCCAGGTAGTGGCGCTGGTGCCTGGCTCCCATGTGCGGTTCCCAGAAGAGAGCGTGGCTCCTGTAAGCGGCTCCCCAACGGAACATGGGAGCCACTGATTGGCGCCCGTGTCTGGCTCCCAAGGTTGGCTGCGAAGCCACTGTGGAGAACTGGCGTCGCTGCGAGCGTACCCTGGATTTCTCGAATTTCCCGTACCATGGTCGCCTTGAACGTGGCCTCCAACTGCTGCGCAATCGCCTGATAATCAACGTGGGGTGCTGGCATCAACGGCACCAGATGCCGTGCCAGCTCCTGATAGTCGATCTCGGGGGCAGGTGCTGGCTGTGGGAAGAGTTGCTGTCCCTGGTCACCTTGGTCATGGGTCAGCACGCGCAGCAAAATACTGTAGCTGATGCTGACAGCGCAGCGGCCCCACATGAGCACACTCACCGCATCCTGGGGCCAGTGGAAGAGAAACAGGTCGCCCAGTGTCACAAAGGTCAGCATCACAAAGAACCAGCTAACCCAGTACAAGAGCTTCGCACGTGATTCACCACGCGCGCTGTACTGGCCTGCCAGCACAAAGGAGCCGGGAAGAATCACCTCTGGGGCGCCAATCATCACCGCGACTCCGGTGTTGTAGAGGCTCTCCAGCTTCCACTGCGGGATGCCCGCGCACAGAATGATGTAGATGGCGGAGAGCGTCATCAGCGGCTCGGCCAGCCGACTGAGCAAGAGAAACAGCCAGGTAAAAAAGGCGGTGATAAAGTGCAGTTCGCAGATAGCTCGCCAGAAACGGCGCCACCCGCTCATCGGCGCCTGAGGTGGGACGGATACCATAGGAATGGCCTCCTTTCAATCAAAGCACTGGCTTTGGCACGTCAGCGTCAAGGTGACGGGAAATCTACAGGCGTTTGTGGTCGTCGGTGGCGGCCAGACTCGCTAGAGCGTCCAAGATCAGACTGCCGTAGATGAGCCACTCGCCGCGGCGACCCTGCCGAGGATGAAACCAATGCAGGGCGCCGCTTGTGAGGGTCAGCCGCGCCTGCGCTGCCTCTACTCCTGCCTGTGTGGAGGCAATGAGACGGATCTGAATCGCAGGCTGGCGACGAAAGGAATGGGGCATGGGCATCAGATGGCTCCTTTTTCACTGGGTGACGCCTCAGCAGACGCATGGTTTGTTACCTGCTGAGCCTCAGTGATGATGCGCTTAATGAGCGCGACTTTGTTGTTGCTGATATGCAGCAGACTGGCGAGCGCAGACGCCGAGAGGTCCGGGTTTTCCTGGTGAGCCGCTAAAATCCTCTCTCTCTCCCTCTCTTCCGGGGTGAGCGCCTTCGGGACGCGCTTGAGCGGCGCCACAGGAGAGAGAGAGGAAGAGAGAGCAGAGGCGTCACCTGTCACTGGCAATGGGGTCCGTCCCGGCTTGTAGGGCAGCGGAGGCAGGGTGGGCATGGTCGGGTTCGCCTGCGGCGATGGCAGCCGTAGGTATGCCGCGATCAGGCGCAGGTCCGCCTCGGAGAGAGAGGGGATCTGGACAAAGAACGGCTCCCCGGCGCCCTCGCTATCCACGTAGACCTGCCCGCGCTCCAGCCGGGCAATCTGCTGCTGCTGTTCAGTCAGCCCCAGCATCTGGGCCTGCTTCTCGCGCATAGCGTGGACGATGCGCGTGTTGAAGGTATCGCGCACCTCGGTACCCCCATTGCGTGAAGCGTTAGTCGCCTGTCCAATGCAAATGGCATAGCACTGGTGTTTGCGCCCCTCAAAGTTCAGATCTTCGACGAGGGCCACCAGCTCACGCGCGACCGTCTCCCAGGGGCCACCGGACTCGCCTTGCCGCAGGATCGCCGAGAACTCATCCACGACCAGCAGCAGGGGGAAGGAACAGGGTTCCCCTGCTAGCCGTGCCTCGAATATGGCGCACGCCACCCCAAGCACCTGGAGCGCCGTATTGGGGGCATCCCCTACGGGACAGACCAGGCACGCTTCCAACGGGCGCAGCTTGGCGTACAGACTGTCTTCCTCTGAGCGGGCATGCTTATCGATCACCGCCAGCCGCCCGCCGCTAAGCACCACCTGCGCCAGCATCCAGCAGGCTGTTGTGGTTTTCCCGCCGCCTTGCAAGCCGAGGATGAGGATGGCCTTGAGCTGCTTCCAGGCCCGGTATATGGCGTTGCCTTCGGCATCAAAGCCCAGCAGGATGTCTTGCCCGCGACCAAGCGCGCCCTGCTCGATCAACGTGCGGGTGGAGGGTACGGGACGAACCGTGACCGGCATGGCCTCCGGCGGGACGGATACTGATGATGCAGGGGCAGGCAGCCCGCGCGGTTCATAGGAGTAGGTCAGCGTCTGCAAGCCTGGAGGCAAAACGGGCTTCTCCAGGGCAACCCAGGCGCCATCGCGTGAGGCGACAACACGGGCAGGCTTTTCCTCACGCTCGTAGTAGACACGGGGACCATGCCAGGCCCACCACGCCCATGCCGCGAGTCTGACGCAGCCAGCTAGCGTGCCTATACACAGCAAGACTAGCAGCAGCGCAGCCAGCAACTCAGAGAAGTGGAGGAGAAACGCGATCAGGAAGATGGCGACCACCAGGCCGATGATCCCACCTGCGATGGTGGCCGCCCGTTTGAGAAATTCGGTCATGGACCACTCCTTACGGCCCGCGAGCCGCTACCGCGCTGTGATGCAGTGCTCACCACGAATGCTGCCGGGGCAGATGTGCCACTGGCGCACGCTCGAATGCGCGCCACCAGACGATCCGACCAGAGGGGCGCCGGGTGACAACTGCAACAGACCTCCTCTCCCCAGGGCAGGCGGCGCCACAGATGCCCGCCACAGGCGCCGCAGATCAACCAGGGATGAGAGGCCACTCGCCAATCCGCCGCGAGGTCGGCCACCAAAGCCTGCGCCTCCAACTCATCGTGCGGCGCCCTCCTGGAGGGCAGGGCAGCGAGCATAGTTCCCGTGTTGCTATGAAAAGCATCTGTAGGGAGCTGGGAACCAGCAGAGAGAGCACTGGTGGGGGTCTCCCGCGGCTCGGTCTGACGGTGGATCCTCAGCCAGGCGCTGGCGGTCGCTTTGCGCACATGAGCGGCCTGGCGCAGCGCCTCCACTGTGACGCTGGCCCCTGCCTGGCAGAGGTCTGCATAGGTGCGGGCCAGGCGTTCCTGCTCGGCAGCGCGGCGCACTGCGGCGCGATCCTCGCCGCCTGCTGTGAGGAAGGGTAGCGTGGTGATTGTCTCGCTCACGGGCAGGAAGTCAATCGTGCCCTGGCACAGCGTGATAACCGTCCGCGCTTCCTTCCCGGTGTAGCGCAGAGGCCGGTTGCGATGAGCGCATTGGGTCAGTTCCGCCCGGCTCAAATACTCTGCCAGCCGCTGGAGGCGCGCATCAGCATAGCGCCAGGCGCCTGTCTCCGCATCGCGGGTAGCCATCTCGTCAATGGGCACGGGATCGTGTCGCCACAGGGCTCGCGCCAATCGCGCGGTCTCGCTGGGGCGCAGCGTGGGCGTGCCCACGACCAGCAAGAGTCGGCAATCCTCCAGCGCATTGCTCCCCCGCGCGCCCCAGAACCAGAGTCGCCGTTCCTTGGAGATGCCCAGCGCCTCGCCCAACGCATCCACACAACCCTTGAAGGAGATCAGCCCGATTTGGCCGGAGGCGGCCAGCATCCCTTCCGGGTCTTCCCGGCGGAGCAGATAACGACACTCGGCGAGAGCGCGGAGCAGATCAGGTTGGGAGCCATCTTTGCGCAGGATACAGAGGCTCCGCTTGCCATAGCGCTTGCCTGTCCTGACGGCCACATGACGCATGCCTGGAGGAGCCTGCACCTCAGTGCGTTCGACCGTCACCGTCCCATGCAGAAGCTGGAGCAACTCCGGATCAGCGGTGGCATCCAGCACCAGCCGGGGCGGCAGATGCCCGGCCTCATCGGGCGTGAAGGCCAGCGGCTCGGTGAGGAACAGGTTCCAGCCATGCCGCCCTGGTCCCACGCGCAGCAGACTGTTCCAGGGCTGTTCCTGCTCCCATTGGGGCAGTTCGCGGAAGAGCGCCGTCACCAGATGCGGCAGCACGACCGGCGGCAGCCGCTCGGCCTGCTCGGCGGCATCCGGGGCGCTGGTATCCAGGTCCACCCAGGGGCGCGGGTCCATGAGCGTCCCTGGCGCGTTGTGCAGTCGGCTGACCCAGGCCGCCAACTGGCCCTGGCAGCGCTGATTGAGCGCAGCAAAGAGCGCCTGGCCGTGCAGGGGCGTCTGAGCGCGCTCAGCATCGGTGAGGGTCGCCTGCACCGCCAGGAGGAGCTGCTCCGCTTCACTGCCTGGCGCACTGGCGACGGTGGCAGCGTGCAGGGGAGCGATGCTCAGCTCGCGCTCAGGCAGCCATTTCGAGAGGTCCATCTCATCCACCACCAGCCCTTGATGTTGTGCTGGATAGCGAGTCCGTATATGGGCCAGTTGGTAGACCTTCGAGCCGGGCTGGGTGAACTGCTCAACGTAGGCGCAGGGCAAGGCATGCTGGCGATGGATGGCGCGCGTGTTGAAGCCACGCTCGCCTACCAGACGATGGATCATCCAGTCGGGGCAATTACTTGCCAGGCACGCTTCCACCTCCTGGTACCTTTTGAGCGCCTGGACGCTCTCGATCATGCTGTGCCGCTCGGCGACCCAGGCCAGATCCATGTGGCCGGGCAGCCCCAGTTCGGCCACCTGATGGCTCTTGCCTACCCCTGGAGGTGCGAGCAGCACGAGCAGGTCTGTAGCGCCTGTTTCCAGATGCGCGCGAGCGCGGGCCTGAAGCTGCACGCCTACCTGAGTAAGGAGGGCCTGGCGATCCGTCGGCGTTTCAGCAGGGCGCTGCTTCGGCTCGGTATGTGCGACGCTGTGGAATTGTCGTCGGGAACGCAGAGGCTCATGGGGGCCGCTGCATCCTGGCCGCAGCGCGTTGTAGATGGTCACTTCCCCATAGGTATGTCCACGCCCTGAGAGTTGCTGGTCCCACTTGGCGCGCATCAGGCCAGAGCGGCGGAAGAGCCGGTCCATCTGGACAGCGTCGCCATTCGTCCAGTAGGCTAGGAGCAGGCAGAGCCGGTAATCGGCCTCGCTCTGGCTCTGACACCCGGACGGATCGCCCCTCCAGATCTGCTGGAAGGTATCGCCATTCCTGGCGGACATAGCCTTCGCCAGCACCGCTTCATCGTCGAGTGTGATCGTTGGAGGGTCTGCTGGTGGCGAGGTCCAGCGTACCCCCCAACCAGTGCTCTCTCCTTCTTCAGGGGCAAGTTGGACGTAGAGCGTTGTCACCTCTGCCTGGCGGATCTCAATAGTGGTCGGGGTGCCTGCCAGGTGCTGGCCCGTCACCGTAAAGAAGCGCTGATGGTCGTAGATCTCAACCGGACCGCGTTTTCGGCCCCGATGGTCAGGGAGGCGCGCCCGGACCAGGATATGAAAGCCTCTGCCAGAGGGTGTAATCTCCGTGTAGCTGTTGAGACGCGTGATGAGAACCTGCGCCCAGGGGGTGATCTCGCCCGTCTCTCGATTCCGGCAGCCGTCCAGGTCTACCCCGCAATAGGGATCAGCCTGGTGGAAGACATAGCCCAGACCATCATAGCTACCCGACCGGTAAGCGGCCTGAGCCTGGGCGTAGCTGCCCCAGGTGGCCGGGGTAGTGGTGCTGGCGCGTTGCCCGGTGGCGGGGGTGTAGGGCACTTTGGCTGGCTTAGCCTTGCCGGGGCGTGGCTCCAAGCGCCAAATCACCCACTGCAGGTGAGCAATCAACGCAGGTGGAAGCGAATGCGATTCCATAGACGACTCCTCTCTAAAGGCCGGGCGTTTGGAGCGACCCTTCTCTGGAGGGTTGGCGGGAAGACAGGAAGAGGGTAGAGCGAGACAAGAGCAGATGAAGTTAACGTAGCCTAAGAGCGGTATGACGGGTTTGGGTGCGGTGCGCAGCGTCGTAGCGGTTGTGACAGGCAGGGCACCAGATGCGGAACTCGGCATCTGGATTCCAGGGGTCGTGAGCCAGGTGGCAGCCCTGAAGGTAGACCATATACGGTTCGCCACGCTGGTTGTGAGCGATACTGCGATGGACTATTCCACACTGTTCACAGCGGTGCCCGACTAGAAGCAGGCGTGCCTTGACGCGGACACGCCAGTTGCGCGCATAAAGTCGCTGGGAATTCATGGGGATCTCTTCCTTGCCATGACCGGAAAAAGACCCCAGCGAGAGAATGCTGCTCTGCGGGGTCTCTTCCGCTCCGGCCAGACTAACAGGGCAAAAGGCAGTCTGGCCGGTTTTTTTTGCTCACCTACATGCAGAGGGTCGTAGGGCAGGAGACGGGGAGAGTCTCTGCGCCTTCCTGACCCTCCTGGAGAGTGCGCAGTTCGGCCTCGATCTGGGCAAGCTTGCGATCCAGCACGGCCATCTGGGTGCTGATTTCAGGAGACTGCTGGCAATCAGCCAGATGCAGCCAGCGGCGGGTCAGGTCATTGGCAAGCCGGATAAGGCGGCGGTAGACCTGGGCCTGAGATGGGTATGGGGACAGCTCCGATCTCCTCGGCTCGTCGGTGAGCAAGGCATTCACCGCCTGATGCCAGGCGGCATGCGCTTGCTGTGCTGCCTGGAAGGTGGAGGCGATGCAGGCGGGCAAGGCGAACGCGGGGTTGGCTTGGGCCTCGCCTTCGAGTTCCAAGAAGAGCGTGGTGAGCCGTTCCACAAAGGTGTGGCGCGCTTCCGTCGCGCTGGCGAGTTGGGGAGGTATAGTCATCGGCATATATTCCTTTCCCATAGAAGAACCCCTGCATGGAATCCCACGCAGGGGTCTGGGAGATCTGCCCTGTTGGCAGACCCAAGGCATTCCGAAGAGCCTGTTTGACGGCAATTTTGACGGCAGAGCCATCACATGTTGGTGAATGGCAGCGAAAGAAGATGAAGAGGTAAGCCAGGCTGCAAAAGCCTACGAAAAGAAGCTAAAGCTCAACAGTGAGTTCGTAAACCGTAGGTCGTGGGTTCAAGTCCCACCGCCGGCTCCGATTCACACCTGGCCCGGTGCGACTAACAAGCACCGGGCAATCCTCTTTTTGGCGGCCATTAGCTACTAAACAGCCGATGTGATGGCTACTATCTTTGTCCCGCCGCATTGGTTGGCCTGGATTCTGCGGGGCAGAAGACGAAACGCGGGATGAGTGCGGCTCACACAGGAATATCTTGCTTGTATGCCCCTCTTGCTTCGTACCTCTCCTAGAGGCGCACCAGGGAGCCTCTGCCATTAGCTCTGCCTGCCGCCTAGAGAGGCCAGGGAACACCTTGAAGCTTGTCCCCACACTGCCTGCCAGGCCACAGAAAACCCGGCTTGCTCCACGCTCACCTCCAGCGCTGGCCCAGTCCTTCTGGCGTGATCCAGTGCTGCGGATTGCCTTCCTGGTTGTAGGGGGGCTTATTGCTTACCAAATCGCCGTCACCTTGCTTCAGCCACCTTGGATCAATTCAGTCACCGACTGGCTCCGCGCTCTGCTGGCTTGGCCGGAACTGCTGGCAATTGTCTTCGTGAGTTGGTGGCTCACCCGCGCCCGCCAACTGGGCGGACGCTCCGGGTGGATGATGAGCGTGGCTCTGCTCTCCTACGCTATAGCTCGAACCGTGTGGACCCTGGATGATCAGTTTATCCATCCTAACGCTGTCCCCTTTCCCTCGTTTCCCGATCTGTTCTTTCTCCTTCAGTACCCCTTCTTTTTCCTGGCCCTCGCCCTGTTGCCTGGGGCGCCACCCTGGGGGTCGCGGATAAAAGTCATCCTGGATTGCTTGCTTGTGATGGGGGCGGCTGGCGCCCTCTCCTGGTATTTCCTCCTGGCTCCGCTCTATCTGCAAAGTGGAGAACCGCCGCTGGGCAAGGCAGTGAATCTGGCTTATCCGCTGTGGGATCTCTGTCTGCTGTTTGGCCTGACAGTGGCCTTCATCTATCGTCAATGCCAGATGGAGCGTGCGGTCTTGACACTGCTGATCGTAGCGTTCCTCTGCCTGGTGGCCGCCGATTCCCTGGCTGCCTGGCTTCTCTTGTATCCCAGACATGTCTACCGAACAGGCTATCTTTCCGATGTATTCTGGAACGCCTTCTATTTGCTGGTGCCCCTGGCAGGGCTGGTAAAGTTCCGGCTGACCCAGAAAAAACTGGCCTACGCCAATGCGCTGCCTGCTGCAACAGGGCAGCGCCCACAGTTCCTGAAAGAAGACCTCAAAGCTGTCTCCCGTTTCCTCCTTCCGTTGGTGGCAGCGTTGTTGGCAAGCGTACTCATTGCTATTCGGACCATCATCGCGCCGCTCCATTTCATGCACCCGCTGATTCCCAGCGTGGTGATTTTCTCCTTGCTCCTGCTGGCGTTTGTGCGCCAGGCGATCATGGTGCTGGAAAATGCTCAGTTGCGGCGCGCCTGGGAACAGGCGCGTACCGATGAACTGGCTGCGCAAGCGAATGCAGCAGCGCTGCGTGAGACCAACCGCCGCATGGAGTCCTTCCTGGGGATTGCTGGGCATGAACTCAAGACCCCTCTCACGACGCTCATCCTGAGCTTGCAGATGCTCCAGCGACGCGCCCAACATCGGGCGTCCCAGCCGGAAGACGAGACTGGGCAGGCGAAGACAAGGAAAGAAGGTTCTCAGAGCGATCTGGCGCTTCCACTTCAGCAGGCAGAGCGTCTGAATCGCCTGGTCAGTGAACTTTTGGATACCTCGCGCATCCAGGCCGGGCAGCTCCAGCTCGATCTGAAGCTGGTGGATCTGGCGGCCATTGTGTGCGCGACTGTCGAGGAGCAGCGCCAGGCGTTCCCTGGGCGCACTATCTCTCTGTGCTTGCCAGATGAGTCAATGCCGGTACTCGCCGACGCCGACCGTATCGGACAAGTGGTGACGAACTATCTGACCAATGCCCTCAAATACTCGCGGGAAGATCGACCGGTGGAGGTAGGGGTGCAGGTGAAGGGGCAGCAGGGCCGCGTTTGGGTGTGGGATCAGGGGCCAGGGCTGCCGCCTGCCGAGCAGGAGCGCATCTGGGAACGCTTTTACCGCGCGCCAGGGATCGAAATACAAAGTGGGTCGGGGATCGGACTCGGATTGGGGTTACATATCAACAAGACGATCATTGAACAGCACCACGGGCAGGTCGGTGTCCAGAGTCTGCCAGGACAGGGATCCACCTTCTGGTTTACCATGCTGCTAAAGGTTCCAGAGGAAGATGGGTGATTGAGTGATCCAGCGGGATCACAGGTATTGTTATAGCAGCCCTTGCTGATGAACCCTGCTTGAAGCAGCGCAGCGACCAAACCCTATAACTGTATGTCCTATGGCTCTGGCCTTACAAGATGGACGTGAGCCGCGAGATATGATACCCTACTGGGGAAAATGGCCTCTCAAAAGGGCTTTTTATCAAGAGTGGATGCGCCAGTCTACGAAAGTGGTTAAATACTATCAATAGGGCTGGCTCATGATCAGATAAGGCCAGGTGGCGCCAGGATGGCTGAGATAAAGAAATGGCGAACGACAACCCAGGAGGCGAGGCTCTCTCTGAGTCAGAATGCGCTGGCCCTGCTGGTCACGAGGGAGGGAACGCTTGGGTAGATCACTAAAGGGCCTTGAGGTCTTGAAGGTTCTCCGGCACCCGGCCCTGCTGCGCCTCTGGCTGGCCCAGATTATTTACCTCAGCGTACAATTTACCGCCAGTTACGCGATGATCGTGTTGATTACCGATGAGACGCACTCGGCAACGCTGGTGGGCCTGGTGATTATCGCGCTGAGCTTGCCGCTGGTTTTGTTTGGCGCGCCAGCCGGGGCGCTGGTGGATCGACTTGATCGCCGCCGCATCCTCTGGATCAGTAATGTGGTGCGCGCGCTGTCAACCGCGCTTTTTGTGGTTGCGCTGTTGATCGATCCGCACCAATATCTCTATATTTATGCGCTGGCGTTCTTGTTCTCGCTTGTTGGCCTCTTTTTCAGCCCGGCAGAAGGCGCCATTATCCCTCGAATAGTCGGTGAGGCCGAATTGCTGCCCGCGCTCTCGCTCTACAATTTGACGCTGAACGCGAGCCAGGCAGTGGGATTGCTGCTGCTTGGCCCGCTGGCGCTCGATCTGTTGCCCACTCTTGTGCTGGGGACAGACGCTCATCATCTGACCTTGATGCCAGTTGAGACGCTTTTTATCATTCTCACCATACTCTATCTCATTGCGGCTGGTCTGACCGCGAGTTTGCCACGCGAGCGTCATAAAGAGGCACGCCCTTCAAGCGATCTGATGATTACCAGAGCCGAGCAAGAGGCCCTGCAAGCTCTGCCCCTTCCGGTAGACACCTTGCCCGTCCAAATGGAGCTATCTGTTGGTATCTGGAAAAGGCTGCATGTAGACCTCAGCGAAGGCTGGCAACTGGTGCGCAAGGATAATATTTTGCTGGATGCCTTGTGGCAGGCATGCTTCGGGGGCTTGATTATGCTCACGGTTGCCGAACTGGCGACCACCTTTGTGCAGCGTTTGCTGAATCTGCCCACCAGCGATACCGCGTTGATTTTTGCTCCTGCCGGTATCGGCCTGGTGCTAGGCTCGCTGCTGGTTCCGGCGGTGGTGGACCGCCTGGGATCAACCCGCACGATTACTGGCGGAATGATCGGTACGGCTCTAGGGATTGGTTTACTGCCGATTGCACAGAAAGTGGCGAGTCTCTCGGACCCGACTGGCTGGTGGACAAATCCATTCTTTTTGCTGACAGTGGCCGGGCTGACGGCGCTGGTGGGTCTCTGTTTAGATTTGATCGTTGTCCCGGCGCAAACGCGCATGCAAAAACGTTCGCCCGATGAGATGCGTGGACGCGTGCTGGCGCTCTATCAGGTGCTCTTCAATGGCGGCGCTATTCCGGTCATGCTGTTTATGGGCGCGCTGACCGATCTGTTGGGTATCAACGCCGTCATAGATATGCTGGTGGGGTTCAGTCTGGCAGCGGCGCTGGTAACATTGCTGCGGGCGCTGGCGAGACGATCAGGTGGCTCTGGTGATGGCTCGGCGCCTGGACCAGACAAAGACCAGGCACAGGGGAACCAGCCTTCTACAGTGCTAGTGGATGAGGAGACGCCGGTGTATGAGCCGCCAACGCTCAGTAACTAGATTGGGCGCTGGCCCGAACCGCTGTTGTCTTAGAACCTCTGCTCCTCAACTCTTCCTCCATCAACACCCTTCGCCATCTTTCGGGTCATCTCGATAGATTGCCGGATTCCTAAGTTTTGGGATAAGCAGCCAGCCAGGATGTCAGCGCCTTTATAACCAGTGGAGTCGCCGGGTCATAGAGCAGGCAGTGATAGGCTTCGGGAAAGGTGACAACGCGGCGATCATTGGCTGCTACCCGTCGCACAAAGGCGGCGGTCCCGGCGGGATTGGCGACATAATCGCATGCCCCCTGAAGCACCAGCAGTGGAAGAGAAAGCTGGGACGCCTGGCGACGGGTCTGCCAGAGCCATCTGGTCAGGCTGTTGAGGAAGCGCACGCTGACGTGGCGCACGAAAAGAGGGTCAGCACGCAGGCGAGCGTTGAAAGCATCGTCACGGCAGCCCAGTTCCTCGCGTCCGGTTACGGGCATGGCTGGACGGGATGGCGCGGTCAGGAGTAGACGGAGATAGCGCACCGCTTCGCTGATAGTTGGTTGGATGGCAGGGCGCAGGACCGGTGAGATGAGGACCAGCCCGGCAAGCGGGACCGGATCAGCGCGTCGGTGCGTGCTGGCGATGTACTGAATGGTGATGGATGCCCCCATGCTTTCACCCAGCAGAATGATTGGCTTGTCCGGCCAGGAGGCTTGCGCCCATCTCAAGGTCGCGTCTACATCCTCCAGGTAGCGATCAAAGCGGTCAATATTGCCGCGCACGCCGTCTGATCGCCCATGCCCACGTAGATCGGGAGCTACGACCGCTGCGCTCGCAGGGGCAAGCTCGCGCGCCAATGTCTGGTAGTAGTTGCCATGCCCTCCTAATCCCTGGATGCAGACGACGATTCGCTGCGGGGATGGCGGCGCCCAGGCGCGGGCAAAGATAGTGATTCCGTCAGCCAGGTGGAGGCTTGCCTCGGTCTCCACCAATGTTTCCGTTCCAACGGTTTCCCTGGCCCTCTGGCTCTTCTCGATCATGGCGCGCCTCCCGATGGTTCTGGAAGCGCGGCTTTGCCAGGTCGTATGCTTACTTCACGCAGCAATCGCTGGAAGAATGTGAGCCTGGGATGCTTGTGGCTCTCGGCAATCTCTGCTGCTGGCCGGTAGTCTTCATAGATTTCGTGCAGCGTGGCGATGAAGATGGGGCGCATCAACATAATGAGCATCCAGGTAAAACCGCCTGCCACATACGGGTTGGTAATCCCTTGAATCAGCAGGTAGATTGGCCCGATGACCGGCCCTTCGACCAGAACCGAACCAACAAAAGCGGCGACGACCATGCGCCAGCGGCGATGGGCGATGCCTATGCTGATAAGTACGGAACGCACCCCTGGCTGGTCATCAACGATAGCTGCGTAGGTGGCAAAGACCAGTCGCACATGCCAGAAAAGCATGGGGATGCCCAGTAGTACAATGACCGTAAATGACGGCCAGCCCCAGTGGTCCGTCAACATACCAAGTCCCCCCTGGGCAGGAATAAAGATGCCCCAGAAGAGGACAGTCGTAATGCCGTTGGCCCAGAGGTAGCGGGGGAGCCAGCGCACAGCCGCCGGTAAAATCTCTGAGGGAATGATTGGCTTGCCCGCGTCAATCGCCTCGACAGCCAGTACGACGGAGATGTTTCCGAGTGTGATAGTGATCCAGGGCAGGGCGTTGGCGATCCAATGAGCGATCTCTCCTGGCTGGCTGCCAACAACGACTGCTGCGAGCGGCGGGAGCATGAAGAGTCCCACCAGGGCCGTCAGCCCTGGTATGTCTTTGCGGCAGATACGAATGCCAGCCGCGACATAGCCAGCGGCCTGACGCCACCAGGGGCGCGGAGTCCTGGGAAGCACTGCGATAGAACCTTGATCGCCGTCTGTTGGAAGCATTGAAGATGCCTGGGGGGCCATAAAGGGGTGATCTCCTTATCATGGTGGGAGAGCGTTTCAGCTATCATCCTCTCTGCGCATCTCTCCCCTACCGCTTTGCTGCAAAGCATAAGGGGGTGTGTCAAGTCTCTGAAACCTTTCTGATTGGATTTCTACAAGGTATTTTGTAATATGCTATGTGATACCATATCTTTTTGCCTCTCTAGAAGAGAGACGAGCGTTGTGCTTTACCAGTATAGCGTAATTGTCGCAGCTTTGTCACACATGCGCGCGTGACGTACTGAATAGCGGTTTTCATCCGTTCTTTTTGAGCAGAGTATACGCCGGTAGGGCAGGGGAACACGGGGCTGTGCCGATTCAAGTTGAAACGCTGACCTATACCTATTTTGCCGGGACGCCGCTCGCAAAGGTGGCGCTGGCCGAACTCTCCTGTACTATTGAGGATGGAAGCTGTGTCGCTATTCTTGGCGTAACCGGATCAGGAAAATCAACGCTGGTGCAGCACTTCAATGGGCTGCTCCGGCCCACCAGTGGGCGCGTCATGGTGAACGCTATTGATGTGGGGGCAAGAGGCGCTGACCTGGCAAAGCTTCGTCGTATGGTGGGCCTCGTCTTTCAATCACCGGAGACGCAGCTTTTTGCCTCCACCGTGTTTGATGAGGTCGCTTTTGGGCCGCGCCAGATGGGCCTGGGGGCGGAGAAGGTGGAGCGCGTGGTCGCAGATGCGCTGCGCATCGTCGGCCTGCCCACGGAAGAGTTTGGGCGTCGTGATCCCTTTTCGCTCAGCGGTGGACAAATGCGCCGCGCCGCGCTGGCCGGAGTGCTGGCGATGGAGCCAGCTATCTTAATTCTGGATGAGCCAACCGCAGGACTGGATGGTGAGGGGCGCGCTGAACTCTATCGCTTTCTAGCCCGCTTGCGAGGCGAGCGACAAACGACTATCTTGCTGGTGTCGCATGATATGAGCGAGGTTGCGGCGCTGGCCGACCGCTCGCTGGTGCTGCACCAGGGCCGATTGGTTCTGGACGGCAGCCCGCGTGAACTCTTCAGGCAGGCGCATCTGCTGGTAGAATGGGGGCTTGATGTGCCAGCATTGAGCCAGGTAGCAGCTTCGCTGCGTAAGCAAGGCTTTCCCGTTCCCGCCGAGGCATTGACGCTTGATGAGATGGCCCAGGCCATCCTTGCTGGCCTGGTCGGCTCTCAGCCATCCTTTGGAGCGCGGCGCGATGCTGAATAATCTGCCCCTTGGCGTCTATATTTCGGGAACATCGGTGCTTCATCGCTTGCAGGCACGCACCAAACTGCTGCTGGTTCTCTGGCTGGCGGTGCTGCTCTTTCTGGCGAATCGGCGGGCGTGGCATCTCGGCCCCTATATTGTGACGCTGGCGCTTCTGCTGGTGGCGGTAGGTCTGAGCGGCATTCGCCCCGGCTATATTTTTCGGCGGATGCGTTTGCTCGTGCTGCTGGTCGGGCTGGCCGCTATTCCCGCGCTGCTGTTTACTCCTGGGGATACGACGCTGGCTACCATCGGCCCGGCGCATGTGCATCTCTTTGGCGTGGATGTGGCGATTGGTCCGGTGGTCATTAGTTCGGATGGCGCCTGGCTTGTGCTGGGCTTCTCCACCATTTTTCTCCTGATCTTCCTGGCCTCGCAATTGCTGGCGCTCACCACCAGTCCGGTGGCTCTGGCTGAGGGACTTGCGCTGCTGCTGCGCCCGCTGCGGCGCTGGCGTGTTCCGGCAGATGAACTGGCGCTGATGATGCTGATCGCCCTGCGATTTCTGCCGCTGCTGGTGGATGAGGCCAATCAGCTTATCAAAGCCCAGCAGTCGCGCGGGGCGCAGTTTACCAGAGGCTCGCTGCGCAAGCGGCGACGCGCGGTGCTGGCGCTGATCGTGCCTATGCTGCGCGGAGCCTTGCGGCGGGCTGGTGAATTGGCGGTCGCGCTGGAGTCACGCGGCTATGCGGCGGCTGGCGAGCAGACGATGCTCTATGAAACACGCCTGCGGAAACAAGACTATGCCGCCCTGGCGCTGGTCATAACGCCAACGCTGGCAGCGTTGCTCTTTTTTTAGCTGCTTCGCAAGTAATGGCTTCGCAGGTCGGTATCTGGCATGCGTGTCGCCTGGAAGCCCTTCTCGCGTCTCATGGGGCATTCCGCACGTAGAGGTTTCGCCCGCTGCCATAGGTGCGCGCCAGGTGAAAATGCTGCTCTACCCAGGCGCGAAAGCCTCGCAGCTTACCAAACCGGCCAGTGTAGAAGAGAATCGCGCCAACCTGTGGCTGTTCAGCGATGGCAATGACCTGCTCAGTGGTCAGATAGCCGGTGGTGATACGCACTTCGGAGGTATCTACTAACGCTGGCGGTATATCGCGGTTTGCCAGCATCGCCATGTATTGGTCATCGGTGATTACTTGCTGCTGGGGCGTGGTCAGATGTTGCAAGTCGCTGACGACCTGCGAGATTTGGGCTGCGTTCACCAATGGCGCATGCATTTCGGCAGCCGGTCTGTCTAACGGGTAGCGGACGATGTCTTGCAGGTTGAACGCCAGCATCCCTATCAAGAGCAGCGCGAGCAGACCCAGGATCACTATCTTACTCACGCGCGCGTTCCAGGCTGGTCGAATGCGTTGCAGCCGGGCGTGCAGAATCGCCGCCTCTGCGGAGAATGCCTCCGTCGTGGGCGCGAGACCAATGGCGGCGCTGAGGGCCAGGCCCGGAATGAGCAAGGCGAGATGGTGCGTGAAGAGCGGCGTCTGACGCAAGAGGATAACCAGTGCAGCCAGTATCCAGGCAGCCGCCGTGAGGATATGCCAGCGTCGGCGGATCAGACCCACAAGAAAGCCGAGGAGTCCCAGGATCGCCAGCGGGTACTCTGTGGTTGCGTTGAGCAGCGTCTGGGGGTTCCGGCTCACCGTACTGGCAAAGCTCTGGTCGGCAGCCAGGTGGAGAGCGATCACCTGCTGGTAAGCGGCATGAAGCTGGTTGAGATAGGGGAGAAAGACCAGCAGCCCCGCCAGCGCCATCCCCGCCAGGTACGCGCTTATCAGCAGTGCGGCGTGTGTGATCGTTTGCCGCTGTGGCAGGCGCAAACGGGAAAAGAGACCTGTGCGCTGCTCTGGCTGCTCTTCGGATCGCCGCGCGCGCTCGAAAGCGATCAAACAGCCCAAAAAAAGAACCATAATCGGGGCAATCGCCGCGACGGCAAAAAGCTTCTCCAGCGCCGCCAGAGATGTTGCCGCGCCTGAGAGCAATGCAGCTTGCCAGGGATAACGATTGACATAGGCGGCGGCGGCCACCGCAGCGATCATCAGCGCGACAGACGGAGCTTCGGCCTGGATGGTCTGCGATTGAATCAGGTAGAGGTAATCGCAGGCAAGGAGCAGAGCCGCGATAGCGCCTGCCCAGCGTCCGCCCAGCCGTCTGGCGAGCAGATACATCGCCAGGATGCCAATGAGTGAAAAGCAGACGATTCCCCAACGCGCTGCAAGCATGGTTGGCCCAAACAGGGCGACCAACGGATAGAGTGAGAGCAGGAAAAGCGGAGGTTGCGAGGAAAAGACTGGGGTAAATAACCCATGTCCTTCGTACATGGCGCGGAGCGAGGCCCAGTAAACGCCCTCGTCATAGTTGTCTGTCAGGGCGGAAAGATGCCACAGCCGCAGGAGCAGCGCCAGCAGCAACACAACACCGACCAGACCTGCTTCCAAGAAGAAAGCGCGGCGGCCTTGCCCGCCTGGCGCTGCTCCTGAAGTTGGCAGGGTTTGGTCCTGCGGAGGTAACGTTTGTTGCCGGGCCACCGTCTTTTCTTGACCTGCTCTTTCTATCAGCCGCTTCTACCAACGTCTCTGAAACGCCGCTGCTGGGGTCCAGGCGTCGGCGCTTCAGAGGCACAGTATAGCCCCCAATGAAGCGCCGTGTCAAAAAACGCTCCCTGGCCTGGTAGGGCTATATTTGAGAACTCCCATAGGATGCTCTCAGAAGATGGCAGAGTATTGTGCAGAATGCACAAGAAAAGTTGTATTCTTTCCTGCTAATCTGTCCAAAGACAAGCGGAAAGCCGCTCTGGTATCCTTATCACAACTGATAGGTGCGCCGTCATATTGTGCATTGCGCACAGTATGACGGCTTCTCCGTTTACTAGAACCTTTGCTGGCGTCCGAAAAGGAGTTGAAGAACAAATGACCCCCGATGAAGTCTTACGGTTTGCTGAAGAGCGGAATGTAAAGATGGTGGACTTCAAGTTCACCGATGTGCCAGGCACCTGGCAGCATTTTAGTGTTCCCCTTTCTGCGTTCAATGAAGATGCCTTCGAGGAGGGCGTGGGTTTTGACGGGTCGAGCATTCGTGGTTTCCAGGAGATCAATGAAAGCGATATGCTGCTGATGCCGGACCCGGATACCGCTATTCTGGACCCGTTTACGGCTGTTCCCACGCTCAGCTTGATTTGCGATGTAGCGGAGCCAGGGGCCGTGCATCGGCCATATAGCCGCGATCCGCGCTATATCGCCCGTAAGGCCGAAGCGTATCTGCGCAAGAGCGGCATAGCGGATACGAGCTATTTCGGGCCAGAGGCTGAATTCTTCATTTTTGATTCTGTGCGCTATGCCTCCAACCAGAATATGCAGGTTGCCGAGGTTGATTCTGCCGAGGCCCATTGGAACAGCGCAGGTGGGGCAGCGGGCAGCCTGGGCCATACTATTCGCGGCAAAGAAGGCTATTTCCCAGTTGCGCCAGCCGATACCCTGCAAGATATACGAACCGAGATGGTGTTGACGATGGAGGCGTGTGGTATACCGGTGGAGGCGCAGCATCACGAGGTTGCCACCGCAGGCCAGTCCGAGATCGACATGCGTTTCGATTCACTGATGCGCATGGCCGATAAGCTGATGCTCTACAAATATATTACCAAGAATATTGCGAAACGGCATGGCAAGACCGTGACCTTTATGCCCAAGCCCCTCTTTGGGGACAATGGGTCGGGGATGCACGTCCATCAAAGCCTCTGGAAGGATGAGCGCCCGCTCTTCTTCGGCGACGGCTACGCCTGCTTGAGCAAGACGGCGCTCTACTACATTGGTGGTTTGCTCACCCATGCTCCGGCGATTCTGGCGCTGGCAGCGCCCACGACCAACAGCTACAAGCGTCTGGTGCCTGGTTTTGAAGCGCCCGTCAATCTGGTCTTCTCGCAGCGCAATCGCTCGGCGGCGGTGCGTATCCCTATGTACTCGGATAACCCCAAGGCCAAGCGCCTTGAGTTCCGCCCGCCGGACCCGTCGTGCAACCCATACCTGACATTTGCCGCGCTCTTGATGGCGGGATTGGATGGCATTAAGCGCCAGATTGATCCCGAAAGACAAGGCTTTGGTCCGCTGGACAAGAACATTTATGAACTGAGCGCCGCCGAGGCCCATGAGATTCGTTCGGTGCCCGGTTCGCTCGATGAGGCGCTTAGCGCGCTGGAGGCGGATTCCGACTTCCTGCTGGAGGGTGGGGTCTTCACCGAGGATCTGCTGGAGAAGCATATCGAGATCAAGCGCGCTCAGTCTGTTGAGGTGCGTCTGCGCCCCACGCCGCTGGAGTTTGCCCTCTTCTACGATGCCTAGCCTGGCAGCAGGTGAAGCTGCCTCTTAACAGCCTTTTCTATGCAGAAGTGCCTTGCCCATGTACTCGGGCAGGGCACTTCTGTTTCTGAGCGTTCCAGGCAGCAGCGATTCAATAGGATGTGCTATGATTTGTCGCCGACTCTTTGCCAGCTTGTATGATCGATGCTCTCGGCCATGTCCTTCCCATACAGGAGCGTCGCCAGAATCTCAGCGGATCCGACCAGGCGCGGCCCGGAGCGGTTGAAATACTGGTTGCCATCGACGGCGAAGACGCGCCCATTACGCACAGCGCGCAGGTTTGACCACCCAGGGCGTGCTTCCAACAGGGGAATATCTTCGAGCGTGCGCTCAAGGGTAAAGCCGCAGGGCGTGAGCACAATGACATCAGGATCGGCGGCCAGCAGGTCTTCCCAGGCCAGCCAGGGCGAGTGCGCGCCAGCTTCGCCAAAGAGGTTGATGCCGCCTGCGTACTCGACCAGTTCAGGCGTCCAATTGCCACCAGCCATTGGCGGATCGATCCATTCGAGTATGGCGACGCGCGGATGCTCAGGCTGTGCGTCAGAGCGGCTGCGCAGCCGCTCCAGGCGCGCTTGATACCCTGCTACCAGCTTCTCTGCCTGTGCCTGGCGCTCCAGGGCAGCGCCCACGCGCAGCACGTCCTCCCAGACATCAGCCAGCCGGTAGGGCGCCAGCGAGAGAATGCGCGGCTGGATGCCGATCAGTTGCGCGACGGCGCGCGCTACATCGCGCTCGCTGACGGCGCAGACCTCACATTGCGTCTGGGTGAAGATGATGTCAGGGCGCAGGCGCTGCAATTGATCCGTGTTGATGCTGTAGATGCTCAGCGCCTTCAGCGCAGCGGTATCTTCGTGCGCTGCGCGACTCAAAGCCTTGACCTGCGCGTCGATCTCGGCGCTGCTGGTGTCAACGTTAATCTGTACCCGGCTTACTACCGGCAGCATCTGCACCGCCTTGGGGTAATCACATTCGTGTGAACGGCCAACCAGTTGATCGAGGCATCCAAGTTCTGCGATCATTTCTGTGGCGCTTGCCAGCAACGATACAAGCCGCATAGCATCCCCTTCCTAATTTTATGCGCCGCTGGTGGAGAAAGGCGCTTCCAGCAATATATCAATCAGCGCGTAGCCGGGCGTGGAGACACGCTCCCCCAGGCTAACGGGAAGCGGATAGCGAAAGAGCGGGCCGCCGCTGACAAAGGTATGATATTCACCGCGCTCGCCGCAGGCATCAATGCCTGCTGTCTCGAACTCGGCGATGAGGGCTTCGCTGAACGGCTGGCCCAACCACACCTCTCGGGCGCGTGCCAGTTCCACGCTGGTCAATATCGCGTGATAGCCGCGCTTGATGACCTCACGCGCCAGCAGCCCCACTGGCTCGCCCCAGAACGGCTCCAGATGCCTCAAGCCCTGGCCGGTGGTGCGCTCTTCATACCAGGCGCGCACATCGGCCAGGTGGATATTGCCGAAAATGATCGCGTCCACGCCGCGCTCGCGCAGATCAGCCAGCGCGTCAAGAAAAACCTGCTCAAATGTTTCTGGCTGGGTCGGATAGGCGAGCAGCGCGATGCCCAGCGCGTCGGCCTGCGCCTGGATAAGTTCTTTGCGCACACCATGAAAGCGAACGCGCTGGCTGGCCGCATCGTAGAGATTCAGCAGAGAGGTCACAGGCCAGCCGCGCCGGATGGCGCGGTCCAGGGCAAGCATCGAGTCTTTGCCGCCACTGAAACTCAGGGCGCAAGATTTCGGCTGGCTTTGCATGCTGGTTCTCCTGCTCTCCATAGCACTATCTTTTGTTACTATACCGCTTTGAGGGTTCTACGCGCCAGAACTGCCGGTTCTTTGCTTCGCTGTAATTGAGAGTGATACAATGGGCTGGAAGTTCAGCTTTTTACTCCCTTATTGTGGTTGCTCTCTTTCAGTTGAGAGGATTGCTTTTGGCCTTGCCGGTGGATCAGCAAGCGCGAATGCGCTGTTATGAAGTGCAACTGACCGGCTTCACCCGCGAGGGCGATGCCGTTGGGCAGATCATTGCCAGATTGCCAGATGCCAGCCAGCCAGCAGAGGAGGCAGACGAACGCTTTCCCCAGGAGGTGAGTGTGCCGGGAGGGATTCCAGGCGAGCGGGTGATCGTCTCTGTCGAGGAGCCACCGCCGCGAACAGGGCGGCGTAAGAACCGACGGCGGCGCTTGTCGCCGCGTATCACCATGCTTCAGGTGCTTGAGCGTTCGCCCTGGAGGGTTGAAGCCCCATGCCCGCATTTTGGCGTGTGTGGCGGCTGCCAGTTCCAGCATATTGACTACGCCCGGCAATTGGAGATCAAGCGCGAAATGGTCGCTGATCTGCTGCGCGGTGAAGGCGGTTTTGTTGATCCGCCTGTGCTGCCGACGCTGGCCTGCGAGACTCCCTGGCGCTATCGCAACCATATGCGCTTTTCGGTGAACCGCGAAGGACAGGTGGGTCTGACGGTGCGTGGCTCGCACCGGCTTATTCCGCTCGATGCGTGTCCGATTGCCCACGAATCCATCAATCGCGCCTTGAAGGCGCTGTCTGAGCTACCGCAGCCGCGTCCACAGGTATTGGTCCGCTGTGGGGCCAATACCGGCCAGCTTTTGCTGCAACCTGCACCCGCGCCGGAAGTTCAGGCGCAGTTAGAGGCGTCGGGGTTCGAGGTGCGCGAGGAGAGCATGGAGGAGGAACTGGCGGGAGCGCGTTTTCGGATACGGCCCAGTTCGTTCTTTCAGACGAATACACTCCAGGCGGACCAGATGGCGGCGCTGGTCTTGCGCGGTCTGGAGTCTGGCCCGGAGATGACGGTGGCCGATGCCTATTGTGGCGTGGGAACGTTTGCCTTGCTGCTGGCGCGGCATGCGCGGCGCGTGATTGGCATTGAGGAATCGGCAAGCGCGGTGCGCGATGCGCTCTGGAACGTGCGCGACGCCGCCAACGTGCAGATTCTCCAGGGTAAGACGGAACTGGTGCTGCCGTCTCTGCCAGAGACGATTGACGGGCTGGTACTGGACCCGCCGCGCCAGGGCTGCCAGCGCCAGGTATTGGATGCGCTGATAGAGCGGCGCGTCTCCCGTGTAGTCTATGTTTCGTGCGATCCGGCCACGCTGGCCCGCGACCTTCGCTACCTCTGCGAGACAACGGCGGGCTATCACCTGGTGAACGTGCAGCCGCTAGATATGTTTCCTCAGACGGCGCATATCGAGTGCGTTGCCGTCTTGCGTATATGTTAAGCGGCTAACAGCGTTGTTGATCAAGTAGGATGGATGCGTTGAGCGAGCAAGAACACCCAATGGCTTCTGGGCAGATGCCTTCGCTGCTGCTGGCGTCGGGTTCGCCCAGGCGGCGCGAAATCTTTGGCAGGCTGGGGTTTCCGTTCAGGATTGCGCCCGCTGATCTGGACGAAGATGCCTTTGCCGAGGCGTTTCGAGGCAGCTTTCCCGATCTGGTCGAGGCGTTGGCGGTAGAGAAGGCGCGGGCCGTGGCGGCCAGCAAACTAGATTTTGACGGCGTGATTCTGGCCGCCGATACCACCGTGATTCTGGATGGCGAGATGCTTTCCAAGCCGTCTGATAGCGCGGATGCGGAGCGGATGCTGCGGCGGCTGCGCGGGCGGGCACATCAGGTGGCGACAGGTGTTGCTTTATGTGACTGCCGGAATGGTATCTTAACGTCAGGGCAGCGTTGTACAGCCGTCTGGATGCGCGGCTACAGCGACGCGGAGATCGCGGCCTATGTGGCGACGGGCGATCCGCTGGATAAAGCCGGGGGCTATGCCGTTCAGCATGAACTTTTTCATCCTGTCGAGCGGGTTGAAGGATGCTATCTGACGGTGGTGGGTTTGCCGCTGTGTCTGGTGACGCGCTTATTGCTTGAACGTGGCATAGCGGTTGCTCCGCTTCTTTCCGCTGGCGGCTCCCAGGGCTGTTCGTGGTCGGCAAGTTGTGTGCCGCCGCTGCCATCGGGGGCGCGGACGCCCGAAGGCTGAGCCTGGCTGGGCGCTCTATTTGATGTTTTCCATAATTGGTTCCATTGAGAGAATTGCTTCCTATAGTCATGAACAAGCCGCCCATTCGGGGGCGTTATGCTCCCAGCCCAACCGGCGACCTGCACCTGGGGAACGTTCGCACAGCATTACTCGCCTGGCTCTTTGCGCGCAAGGCGGGCGGCGCGTTTGTGCTGCGCGTGGAAGACCTGGATCGGCCTCGCGTGCGCCCAGGAGCTGTGGCGCGGATAGTGGAAGATTTGCGCTGGCTGGGCCTGGATTGGGATGAGGGGCCAGATCGGGGTGGGTCCTTTGGCCCCTACCTGCAAAGCGAGCGCCAGGCTATCTACAATGATTATCTAGCGCGTTTGCGCGCGGCTGATCTGGTCTATCCCTGCTATTGCAGCCGCGCCGAGGTGGCGCGAGCAGCGAGCGCACCCCAGGACGCAGGTGATGAGGGGCCGCGTTATCCAGGCACGTGTCGGAACCTGAGCGCGGCGGAGCGGCAAGCGCGAGAGGTGGCGGGCAGACGGCCCTGCCTGCGCTTCCGGGCGCCAGACCGGCTGATCCAGTTTACCGATCTGGTCGTTGGCCTGGTGACGCAAAATGTGGCCCAGGTCGTCGGGGATTTCATCCTCTCGCGCAGCGATGGCATCCCGGCCTATCAGTTTGCGGTTGTCGTGGATGATGGATTGATGCAGATAACGCAGGTGTTGCGTGGCGCAGACCTGCTTAGCTCAACGGCCCGGCAAATCACGCTCTTTGAGGCGCTGGGCTTTGCGGCTCCGGTGTTTGGGCATGTGCCGCTGGTCGTTGATGCGCAGGGCGCGCGCCTGGCGAAGCGCGAGCAGGCTGCTGGTGTCGGGGCGCTGCGCGCGGCTGGCCTTTCACCAGAGCGCGTGCTGGGCGCGCTGGCGGCAAGCTGTGGGCTTTGCCCAGCAGGTGAATCACTCAGCGCCCACGAACTCTTAGCCTTCTTTAAGCCTGATCGGCTCTCAGGGGTAGCCGCCGGGCCAGTTGTAGTGTTTTGAACTTGCCCCGTTTCTAAGAAAGCCGTCGGACCGCTCCTGACGAGGGCCAGGGCGCGCTGTGATATAATGGCGCGGGGAGAACTCTGGTGAACACTCAATGGTTGCTAGGGGTGATGCGGTGTTGTTACTATCGGGTATAGCCAGAACCAGAGACAAAGGGGATGGTGAGCATCTGTGCGATCTCACAGGTCTATGGCGCAATCTTCGGAACGCCCGCGCTCGATACAACGGCAGTTTGGCGTGTTGGGCGGGACGTTTGATCCGATTCATGTCGGGCATCTCATTGTGGCCCAGGAAGCTGTCTCGGCGCTGCATCTTGATAGGCTTTACTTCCTTCCCGCGGGCGATCCTCCTCATAAGCGTGACCATCTGATTACCCCTGCCCAGCACCGGCTGCGCATGGTGGAGCTAGCCATTGCGGGCAACCCCGCCTTTGCTATTTCCCTGGTGGACCTGGAACGCCCTGGCCCATCTTTCACGGTGGATACGCTCAGGCTGCTGCACGAACAATGGGGGCCAGAGACAGCTATCGCTTTTGTGATTGGCTTTGATATGCTGGATGATCTGCTCACCTGGCACGATCCGGCGGGTGTGGTCCGGCAGGCGGATACATTAGTGGCCGTTCACCGGCCCGGCTATCAACTGGACCCGGACTACCTGGCGCGGCTAGAGGAAGCTGTACCGGGCATCAAGCAGCGATTGATGCCGCTGGAAGCCCCGCAGATTGCTATCAGTTCAAGCGATCTGCGCAGACGGGCAGCGAGTGGCTGCCCCATTCGCTATCAAGTACCGGATGCCGTAGAAGCCTATATCCTGGCGCATGGCCTCTACCGCCAGCCACTCGCGGCATGGCAAGAGGTACGCCAGTCAGCGCCTCATCGTTCGCCCGGCTTGTGAGGTTAACCAGGCACATAGAGGATTAGATGATGAAGTTTGTCCCGTTCGCGTTGCATGATCGCATCCGGCTGCGCAAGCCACATCCCTGTGGCAGCTATGATTGGCTGGTGGTGCGGCTGGGCGCTGATATTGGCCTCAAATGCGAGGGCTGTGGCCGTCGGGTTCTGTTGCCCAGGAGTGAGGTTGAGCGCCGCTTGAAGCAGATTCTCAGCCATGCTGCGGAAACGAGCGCGTCCGCTGACAATGAGGGCCAGGAGTAACCAGGCGGAGCGGACCTTTCCCTGATGTCGAGGGCATTTTGTGACCAGGAGGCGCGGTCAAACGATTTGTCTATTGGTGGAGGCTGCTGGTTTCTGGCCTGGTTTACTGATTGCCCGGTGTAGTTTGGGGAACGCATGACGAGTGTTGCGCCGCAGGTAGGCTATCGCAGCCTGCTGCGGAATCGCTTTTTTTTACAACTCTGGCTGGCACAACTTATTTCGCAAACCATCCAGAATGCGGCAAATTATGGTTTGCTGGTCCTGATTGCTGAGGTGACAGGCTCTTCGACACTTATCGGCCTGGCAATTATCTCTTTCAGCCTGCCAGCGGTGCTCTTCGGCGTTCCTGCCGGGGTCATCGTTGATCGCATCAATCGGCGGCACGTCCTCTGGATGAGTAACTTGCTGCGGGGCCTGTGCGCCCTTGGGTTCGTTGTCAATCTGATAATTGATCGACATGATGTGCTGCCAGTCTATATCCTGACCTTTATTATTGCGGTCATCAGCCAGTTCTTTACCCCCGCAGAGGGGGCAGCCATCCCCCTGCTGGTGGATGAACGTGAACTGGTGAATGCCCTTTCGCTGTTCAATATTACCTTTACGCTGGCCCAGGCGCTGGGATTTGTGCTGCTTGGCCCGGTGATTCTGAATGTCATCTCTTCAGTGACCATTGCTCCGAATCTTTTTGCTACTACACTTGATTCGGTGCAGTTCTTGTATCTGATTATCGGCCTGGCCTTTTTCCTGTGCGCCGTCCTGACGTTTCTGCTGCCAAATCGCTTTTTTGTCTTGAAACGCGAGGCGCTGGGAGCAAGAGCAGATGTCGCGCTGCTCCGGCGGGTGCTGGGCGAGATTGGGGAAAGCTGGCGCTTTGTCTATCGTGATCGCCGTTTGCTGATTGCGCTGCTGCAACTCTCGTTTGGCAGCGTTCTGCTGCTGGTGATCGGCCAGCTTGCGCCGAAGTTTGTCGTCGAATTGCTGCATCGCCCGCCCGCCAACGCTGCGCTGGTGTTCGTACCGGCTGGGGTCGGACTGGTGGTTGGCTCCGCCTTGATGCCCAGGGTCGTGAAGCGGTTGGGCAAGGCGCGCAGTATCAGCGCCGGAATTATTGGCCTGAGCGTGACGAGCATTCTGCTGGTCGTGTGTCAGCGCCTGGCTGAGCGGATTGACCCGCTGCAATGGTTCAATGACTGGCCGTTCCTGGCGCTGATCATGGCGCTGATCTTTGCACTGGGGTGTGAACTCGATTTGATGACTATTCCGGCGCTAACGCTGGTTCAAGAACATACCCCCGATACGATCAAGGGGCGGGTGCTTTCGCTCCAATCAATTATCTATAACGCGGCTTCTATTCCGGTGATTTTGTTCATCGGTGGTATTGCCGATCTGTATGGTATTGCTACGGTGATGTGGGTACTGGCAGGAATGGTCTTTGTTGGTGGTCTGCTCAGTGTCGCCCTTGATGCCCGTATTGGCGCTCAGTCGGCGCGTGAGGCTCCGGCAGCGTCGCCCGAATTATCCAACGAAGCGACTGGTCTTTATGAAGAGAAGCTTGAGTCGCTGCTTCCCAGCAACATCCAAAAGTGACACAACGACTCCTGACAGGCGTCGGCGCCTGTCGCCCACGCTATCCCGATACAGAACTTTGGTAAGAGCGAGGTAGGGGTTTTATGGATCGTTCTCTGCGTACATTGGCAAGTATTGCGTCTCTAGAGCCAACTCAGCATATCCTGGATACTGGCGGCGTGAGCACGGCGGCGCCCGTGCCAGGAGAGCCACGCAAGATTTTAGCAACCGTCCTCTGTCCCCTGGGCGATACGCTCCTGGCGACCCCTGCCCTGCATGCCCTGCGCAAGCGATTTCCCTATGCGCAGATCGTTGGCCTGACCAATCGCAGCAATTATGGCATTATGGAAGGAAACCCTGACCTCGATTCTCTGGTGCAGGTCAATCCTGCTGGCGCAGGATTGGAGTGGGCGCGGGTTGCCCGTGTCCTTTATCAATTGCGGCGCGAGCAATTTGATATGATCTTGAACTTTTCGACGCTGGGCCAGGTCTTGACCAGCATCAGCGGCGGACATGAGCATGTAGGTTTTCCGATGCCTCGTCACTGGTGGCTGCGCTCAACCCGCGATGAAAAGTTTGGCGCCAGCCATGCCATTGATCGCTATCTGGATGTTGTCAATCAAATTGGCGCGCCCCTCCCGACGGAGGCGTCGGAGCGTATCCCGCGCATCTATCTTAGCGGGAAAGATCGCGCTGCTGCGCGCTCGCTGCTGCGCAAAGCGGGCGTGGCGGCTCAAGATGTGGTGGTGGCAATCCATCCAGGAGGCGAGGGCTTTCAGCGGCGCAAGCAGTGGTCAACTGAACGTTTCGCGGCAGTCGCACAGCGCCTGATGACGCAGTATAAGGCGAAAATCGTGCTGGTGGGCGGCCCCACAGATAAGTCATTGGCTGAAGCCATCACAGCCCGGCTTCCTCTTGCGCCGATAGACACAACCGGCCTAACCACGCTCAAGCAAACGGCAGCCTTGATCGAGGCCAGCACGCTTTTTATCGGCAATGATTCCTGCCCGTTGCATATGGCCGGGGCTGTTGGCACAGCAGCCATTGGCATCTTTGGGCCTTCGAATATCCAGCAGTTCCACCCGGTAGGGGAGCCGGGTTTCCGCTTTCTGGCGGCCCACCGCGATCTGCCATGCAGCCCCTGTTTCCATTTTGTGGGCAACCGGCCACCCTGGAAGGTGAATCTGTGCTATTCACGACGCTGCTTAAAAGCCATCCCCCCGGAGGATGTGATCGCCTCGGCCCACGAACTCTTGAGCGACTATGCAATGCAAGCCGCCGCGTTGGATCGCCGCTAAACTTTCAGGCTTTTGGCAAACGCGCGCACCTGGCGCACAACCGGGTTGGATGGTTCGAGCCGTTCGGCAAGCTCCAGTTCGGCTTTGCCGCGCTTGATCGCTCCGGTTTGCAGCAGAAGTGCTGCCAGATTGGCATGATAGAGCGCAACAGTGGGCGCCAGCGCGCTGGCGCGTTCCAGCAACGCTATCGCTTGCGCAGGCTCTTGCTCTTCCAACAGCGCCGCCAGGTTATTATGTGCCTCGGTGTCGCTAGGGTTGCGGCGAATCGCCTCTTCATAAGCCAGTCGGGCGTTTTCAGGCTCTCCGAGAGCGCGATAAGCCCTGCCGATATGAAACTGGATGCCGGGCAAGTCCGGGTTGCGCTGTGCCGCTTGCTGAAAGCTTTCGAGCGCGGCGCGTGGTTCGCTGCGGTTCATCTGGATGCTGCCGAGTTCGCCCCACCGCTCGGCGCGGGTGGAGTCAAGCTCAAGCGCCTGGCGTATCAGTTGTTCGGCCTCTTCCAGCCGATTCGCAGCCAGGCGCAGTTCGGCCAACGCCTGATAGGTATCGGCGGTTGGCGAGAGCGAGCGCGCCTCCTCTAATGATGCGCTGGCGCTGTCCCACCAGCGTTGAGCGCCGGTCTGGTTGCCCTCTTGCTGGTCGCGCGCGCCCGCCAGGTATTGCATGATGCCTAGTTGTGTCAGCAGGCGCGCCCGATCACCAAAGCGATCAAGCATCTTCTGATAGTAGGCGGCGGTGCGCTCATACTGGCCGATGGCGCGTGCGTCCAGCGCGGCCTGATCGTAGGGGGCGCGATCCAGGGGCAGCCGCGCGATCAGGGCATCGTTCGTATGCAGCGAGGTGACAACTGCGCCAAAGAGGGTGCGGGTGGCTTCCTCGGCCTCTGCTTCCGTTGCTGGTTGCGTTTGCGCGATACGGTTAGCCTCTTCGGTCAGTTCCTTGACGCGCTGCTGAAGATCGGGGATGGGTAGACCTTGCGCCAGCAGCCCCTGGTCGCGCTGGCGGCTGATGCGCCAGACCCCGCTTTGTTGAACGAGCGTATAGCTGGTCCAGTACCAGTGTCGGCCCGTCTCGCGGTTGATGATGGTTGCCATCGGCAATTCCTCCATCTGGCCGCCCAGCGGGCTATCCTTGAGGAGCAGGGACCAGAATGCCTCAACATCTTTGCGCCCGCCCGCGTGGATGCTGGTGGGCGTCCAGAGACCACCCGCCTGTGCTGCCTCTGACTGCTCGCGGATGAGCAGCGCGCGCAAGGCCGCCGGGTCTGCTTCGTCGGCCCACTGGCGGCGCTGCTGGATGAATTCATCGCGCGTTTGCGCCCGCCGCGCCGGGTGTTCGTCGGCCAGCAGGTCATAGAAGAGGCCATAGTCGCCAAATGACCACGCGCCGAGCGCATTGGCGATCAACTCTTCAGGCTCCAGATGCTGCGCGATCCAGGGACGATCCCCTTCCTGAAGGACCGCGTGCTCCTCTTCTTCAGCAATTGCGCTGTTGAGCAGGAGGTCACGGATAGTAGGATAGTGACGCTTGTAGGCGTCAGGGAGCGGGGTTTTGCGCCAGGTGTTGATCTCCAGAGCTTCCTGAACAAGCTGGCGCGCCTGCGCCAACGAACAGGCCACAACAGCGTGGTTTTTAGCGAAGTCTTGCTGAAAGCGTCTGGTAGTCGTGACATCCGTCATATAGAAGTCTTTGACGCCATCGCGCCAGAATTCGAGTAGAAAGACCACCCCGCGCACATCGCCTGCGGCCTGATTTTCATACCAGGCGAGCGCAAGCTGCGCCTCCCCCTGCTCGCGTGTCTGCGTGACGTAGCCCAGGTAAAAGGGACGCTGCCGTTGCGTGGCGGTAGTTTCGATGGCCGGGACCGAGAAGCCGGGGGCGATGCCTGCCGAGCGCAGGCGTACCAGGGCGCGCCGCGCCTCTTTACGCAGCGCCTGGCTCTGGCTGAGTTCTGCCAGGGCCAGGGCGACATCGGCTGCCTCAACGATGTGTCTGGAGGCGAGGGCATCGGCAACGGCGAGCGCGACGCTGGCGGGCTGTTGTTCAATGAGAGAGAGCGCCTGATAGGAGGCGGCGCGATCACTGCTCTGGCGCAATTGCTGCGAGAGTGTAGGGAGTTGGTCCAGCACTGCTTGCACTGCTTGCTTTGCTGAAGCGTCAAGCGTTCTGGGGGCAGCAGGCTGCTGATGCGGTTTGGGGCCGGGCGTTTTCCTGGGTTTGCGGGTCTCCCTGGGCATATGCGCGCTCCTTCACACAGACTGAAGCTGATTGTATCACGCGCTTTCGGGCGGACACAAATGGGCTGGGGCTACCGGGCAAAAAGGCAAAACCGATGGGTTGACGCTGCCTGGTGGGTGGGGTAGGATGGCAGTGGCGCTCAGAACAAAAGATGTTGGTAGGAATGTATGGCAAAAGTTATTTTAAGTACCCAGGCGCGGCAAACCATCCGCGCAGATATGCTCCAGCGTCCGCGTATTGAGGCGTGCGGCTTGCTCGTCGGTGAAATCACCCCGGCTGGAGATTGGATCGCCGATGATGCGCTGCCGCTGCGCAATACGCGCAATTCCTCGGTGCGCTTCGAGTTTGATAGCCTGGAGCTGCTGGAATACGATATGGCCTATGGAGAGCGGATCGTGGGGGTCTATCATAGCCATCCGGGCGGGCCTCCCTATCCAAGCGGGATTGATACGGGGAATATGGAGAATCTGCAAGATTCACCCTGGGTCTGGTTGATTGCCTCGTTCTCTGGTCGTCGTAGCTCTGCGAGAGATGACAGCGAAGCAGATGAGTTGAGCATTGCCGCCTATCGGCATGACCCGCAGAGTGGGTTACAGACCATTCCTATTTTTATTCCTGCTGCGCTTCAGCGCGAGTCGGCGCAAAATGCTGATGCCCCCGGAGATCAATAGCCCCCAAATCAGAAAGCTGAGCTTTCTGATGGCTGAGCGCCTTGCATCTGTTGCGGCCATTTGCATTAACTCTTCATCTTATCAAAATGAGGGCGACTTGCGCGCAACCCCCAGCCATGCAAGAGCCAGTCTATACTGAACGTTTTTTCACAGACGATATGGAGGTCCGCCTCTCTACAGAGTGATTCCGCTTCCTTCAGGGTATAGACATGCACCTGCCTCCCAACCACTCGCCGCACCAGCCACTCAAACACCTTCCAGGGGAACGGAGGCGCACGGCGGGCAAAATCCTCCAGTACTAATTGTCCTCCCGATGCCAGGAGTCGCCTCAAGCGCACGAGCATTCCCACCGGGTCCGGCAGGTCATGCAGGGCGTTTGTACAGGTAATCAGATCAAAGGTTTCTGGCGCGTAGGGAAGAAGCTCTGTCTCGCCAGTACCCACCTCTACCTGTTCGAGGTGTACCTGCGCGAGTTCAGCAAGGAGCGCCTGTGCTTGTGCCAGCATGTCGGCGCTCGCGTCTATTCCATAGGCTTCGAGATTGGGTACCTGCTCAAGCAATTGCTTCAGGAAGATGCCCGTTCCACAAGCAACATCCAGCACTCGTGGGGGCCGTCCTTGTCGTTCTGGCATGCTGCGCAGCGCAGCAATGTCAATCATCGCTATGGCCTCTGAGAGCGTTCGTTCAGTGAACCTCTGCAAGCGCGCATTGTAGCTGCGTGCCTGCCTGCCCGTGTAATACCTGCTCATGTCTCACATTCCGATCTTTTCTGCAATCTAGCATGGTGTTGGGTGTATGTCTAGATGAGTTCACCAAGTTTCTGGCGTGAATGCTTGTACAAATCTGCTCATCTCTAGAGCGTGTTATGCACTTTTACGAAGGCAGTTCACGTCCGGGCTAACAGCAATGGATCGCAGTTTGACATAGTTGCTGCAAAGCTTGGTGAAAAGCGAGTCCGCGCAAAAGTGCATAACAGACTCTAGCGGGAACCCTCTGAAAGCGTTATAATATCCTGGCCCGATGTTGAAGAGAGGCTACCCGTTCGGGGTGTGTCTGGAAGAGCGAGTCTGATGCGTATTCGTGTGTTGAGTCTGGTATTCCTCAGCGGCGTTGTCGGCCTGGCGATTGAGATGTGCGCGGCGCGCTTGCTCGCCCCCTATTTTGGCACCTCTCAGGTGGTCTGGGCTAACCTGATCGGGTTAATTCTCCTGTACCTCAGCGTTGGCTATTTTCTAGGTGGTCGGTTGGCAGATCGCTATCCCTCTGAGCGCGCGCTGGCGCTGCTCTTACTGCTTGCCGCTGTCTCGATGGCGCTGATCCCCTTGATCAGCGGTCCGATTTTGCAGCAGGGGGGCATTGGAGTGAGCGAGGCCAGCGTCGGCATTCTGGTGGGTTCGCTGGAATCAGTGCTGCTGCTCTTCCTGGTCCCTGTGACGCTGCTAGGGATGGTTCCGCCCTTTGCCATTCGCCTGACGATGACGAGGCTTCAGAAAGCTGGCTCCAGCAGCGGCGGGATTTATATGCTTTCGACGCTGGGCAGCATCCTGGGGACGTTTTTGCCGGTCTTCTGGCTGATCCCCACCATTGGCACGCGCCGCAGCTTTCTCGTCTTTGCAGGACTGCTCTTCCTGGCTTCGGCCTGGAGCCTGCTCGCGCGCTCCGGCTTCGGCGCGCGCCCTGTGTCGGCTAGCCTGGCGCGCCAGCCGCGCATTGCCCAGATTATGGCGCAGGCTGGATTGGTGGTGGCGCTGATCGTGCCAGCGGGCGCGCTGACCGCCGCGCCGCTGGGGCCGTTGAAAGCTATTCCTGGGCTGATCTATGAGCAAGAATCGCTCTATAACTACATTCAGGTGACGCAGGCGTCCGATGGGACCAGAGAATTGATCTTGAACGAGGGCCAGGCCATTCACTCGATCTATAACCCTCAGCAGATTCTGACCGGCTGGTATTGGGATTATTTTCTGGCCGCGCCCTTCTTTAATCCAAACTTTCAGCCGTCACAACTGCATCGCCTGGCGATCATCGGCCTGGCGGGCGGCACGATTGCGCGCCAGTTTAGCGCCGCCTATAGCGCAGTACAGATTGATGGCGTAGAGATCGATCCGGCTATTGTGGATGTGGCCCGACAGTATTTCGCTATGCGCGAGCCGAATCTGCACATTTTTGAGCAAGATGGGCGCGCGTTTGTCCGCCAGACACAGGCCAGCTATGATGTGATTGCCATTGATGCGTTTCAGCAGCCCTATATCCCTTTTCACCTGACGACAGAGGAGTTCTTTAGCGAACTGCGCGACCACCTGGCTGATGACGGCGTGCTGGCGCTCAACACGGGGCATACACGGACCAATTTCCGGCTGGTGCAGGCGTTTGTCAATACGCTCAGCCGGGTCTTTCCGAGCGTGTATGTCTTTTTAGTGCCTGGTACGTTTAATGCAGAAATTATGGCGACAAAGCACCCTACCAGCCTCACGACATTTCGCCAGAATCTGAATGCGCTGCAACCCGATAGCCTGCTAGGCCAGGTAGCGCAGGAGGTGGCGCCGCAGGTATCAGTCTGGCGGCCAGATGGGGGCGTGGTCTTTACTGATGACCGCGCGCCGGTTGAGCAATTGACGAATGATTTGCTGATTAGCTATGCCGAGGGGAATTGAAGCCCCTCCAGAGAGGAAATAGATGGTGAGTGTGACAGCGGTTGTCGGCGCTCAGTGGGGCGACGAAGGCAAGGGCAAGATCATTGATGAGCTAGCGGCGCAGGCGGATTACGTGGTGCGCTATCAAGGCGGCGGCAATGCTGGGCATCGGGTGGTGTATGACGGCGGAGAGTTTGCTTTTCATCAGGTACCAGCAGGAGTGCTGCACCCGCAAACCAGGGGAGTCATCGGTAATGGGGTCGTCATTGACCCCAAAGGATTGCTGGAGGAGTTGGAAGCCCTGCGCCTTCAGGGCGTGAATCTCGATCAGATTCATATCAGTGATCGGGCGCATCTGGTGATGCCCTATCACTTCTTGCTAGATCGTCTGGAAGAGGAGAGCCGGGGCGCTGACAAGATTGGGACGACGCTGCGCGGCATTGGTCCGGCTTATGTGGATAAGTATGCTCGAACGGGCATCCGGGCAGGCGATTTGCTGGATGCCGACCAGTTCCGCGCCAGGCTGACCAGCGTGCTCCAGCAGAAAAACCGGATTATTACGGCTGTCTATGGGCAGCCGCCGCTCTCGCCGGACGCGATCTGTAGCGAGTATCTGGCGTATGGCGAGCACCTGCGCCCGCTCATTACCGATACCCAGACGCTCTTGCAAGACGCGCTCGCTGCCGGGGACGCTCTTTTGCTGGAGGGCGCGCATGGCGCGCTGCTTGATGTTGATTTTGGCACCTATCCGTTCGTCACGTCCTCGACTACCGTTGCCGGATATGCTTCCACGGGGGCCGGTCTCCCGGCGCGCAGCATCGAGCAGGTGATCGGCGTGTATAAAGCGTATACGACTCGTGTAGGCAGTGGCCCGATGCCAGTGGAACTGCTGAATGAGACGGGCGAGGCCTTGCGCGAGCGGGGGCGCGAGTATGGCACGACGAGCGGCAGGCCGCGCCGCTGTGGCTGGTTTGACGCGGTGGCGGCGCGTTATTCGGCGCGGTTAAACGGGCTGTCGAGCGCGGTAATGATGAAGCTGGACGTGCTGGATGTGTTTGAGACGCTCAAGCTTTGCACAGCCTATCGCCTGCGCGGGCAGATTGTGCGAACGCCTCCGGCCAATCTGCTCGATCTGGCGGCGTGCGAGCCAGTCTATGAAGAACTGCCGGGCTGGCAGTGCGAGACCAGCCGGATCACGAACTACGCCGATCTGCCACCAGCGGCAAAGTGCTATCTTGATCGCCTCAGCGAACTGATTGAGACGCCTATCTCCCTGATTTCGGTTGGCCCCAGCCGGGGGCAGACGATTTACCGGGAGTCTGCGCTGATCGCGCAGGCGTGATAGATGCTTTCACCCCAGCGGCTGCTTGACTGGCGCGCCTGCCCGTCGTGGATACTGGGCGGGCGCGGCGCGTGTGGCCCGAAAGACGGCCAGCGCCCGTTGATCTTCTAAGCCAGGCAGGCTAAAGGGGCGCACCTCAACAAAGCGCCCGCCAAGGAGAACGGCAGCGCGTTTGCCTTGCTCCACTTCCGCGCTGATCGCGCCTTTTTTGGGGGCGATGACCAGGCCACCAGGGTGACAGAAGGGCAGGCAATATTCCAGCAGCGTGGGGAGCGCGGCCAGCCCCCGCGCAGTGACAAGATCGTAGCGGGCGCGATGCGTCTGGTCGTGGGCCAGTTCCTCGGCGCGCCCCTGGATAGCCCGCGCTTGACTGAGCTTCAGGCTGGCGATAACTGCTTCCAGAAAGCGCACCTTCTTGCCGGTTGCCTCCAGCAGCGTGACTCGCCAATCGGGGAAGACGATCTGAAGCGGCAGTCCTGGGAAGCCTGCTCCGCTGCCAACATCAAGGAGTCGGAGCGACTTCTTTTGCTCGGCTGGCGGGATGGCGAAGAGGCAGGCCAGCGAATCCAGAAAGTGTCTGGTCAGTACGTCCTGCGGGTCGGTGATTGCGGTGAGGTTGACGCGCTGGTTCCAATCGAGGAGCAGATCGCGGTACCAGGTGAACTGCTGAAGCTGCGCTGGCGCGAGGCTCAGCCCTATCTGCCGGGCGCCGATCAGCAGGGTTTCGAGGTCTGGTGGCAATTCGATCTGCTGCTGGCCGACGCCCGCCATAGGGTCGTTTCCTCACTCTTTACAATCGCGGCAGCGCCGTGAGCGTTATTGCTTGACACGCTTACGCTTGTTGCTCACATAGTCAACGAGAATATATTCGCCCAGGTTTTCAGGCGTAGCGAAGAAGGTGCGCCCGCCGTTGATCTGGGCCATCTCATTAACGAACTGAATCATCCAGGGATCACGGTCCAGCATAAAGGTGTTAATCACGATGCCATCACGCGTGCAGCGCTGCACCTCGCGTAACGTCTGCTGCTCGGCGGCGAAGTTGGGCGGCATACCGAACCACCATTCGCCCTCTTCGTAGGACATCGTGGGGCCGCCATCGGTAATCAGAATGATCTGGCGATTTGTACCCTTCTGTTTTTCGAGGAGTTGCCGCGCCAGGATCAGCCCATGCGCCATGTTGGTGCCTTGCTCATGGTCATACGACCCCAGCCCCACCAGTTCTTCCGCCTTGCGCTGTCGGGCGATGCGGGCAAACGTGATGATCGAGAGCTTGTCACGCGGGAACTGCCCGCGAATCAGGCTCTCCAGGGCAACCGCTACTCGTTTAGCAGCCTGATACAGATAGCCATAGACCATGCTCATACTCATATCGAGCATGAGGACTGTTGAGGATTGCGTCAGAAACTCGGTGCGATAGACCTCAAAGTCATCTTTGTCCAGTCCGACGGGCGTGCCGATGCCGTTGCGGTGGATGGAGTTCATCAGGGTTTTTTGCAGGTCGAGCAAGAACGGATCGCCGAACTGATAGAGTTTGCTTTCGTCAATGCGTTCGCCGCCGACGCCGCGCGTGATCGTCGCGTGGCGGCCAAAGCGGTCCTTCTTCAACTGGGCAAAAATATCCTGTAGCGCTTTTTGCCCGATCTTGCGGATACCGCGCGCGGTCAGTTCCCAGCGGCTCCCCTGCTTCTGGATGTAGCCAGCCTCTTCCAGCAGCTTCATCAGTTCCTGAAGCTGTTCCAGCGCCTGGCCCTCTTCGTCGCCCACCAGTTGACGCACTTTCTCGGCGTCAATCTCATCCAGGTCGCCCAGGCGGCGGGCGTCGCGGAACTGCTCCTCCAGTTCGTCCATCCCCTGAAGCCGACCCATCAACTGCATCGCTTCTTGCAAGCTCAGCGGCTCATCTCCTCTGAAGTTATACTGCGTGCGATAATCGTTGGGCGAGAGCCGGTCCAGATTCATCGCCAGTTCCATCATGTCAACGCGCAGGCGGTCGTCACCCAGCAATTGATCGACCATGCCGCGCAGTTCATCGCGCTGCTCTGGTGTCATGCTGTCCATCAGCGCCTGCATTTGCGCCATCTGCCGCTGCATCTGGTCAATCAGATCATCCAGGTTGTTGATGCCAGGGCTAAAGAAATCGCCGTATTTCTGCATGAAAGCATCGAAATCCGGTTCGCCACCCTCCTGCTTTTCGCGCAGCATCTGATTGAGTTCGCGCACCATATCGCGCATGCGCTTGAGGTCTTCCGGCGACATGTTCTGGATGGCCTGCTGCATGCCCTGGAAGTATTGCTGCATCACCTGCTGCTGGAGCATCTGCAAGAGTTCTTGAAACGCCTGGCGGGCGTCGTCATCCATGAAATCGTATTCGCTCAGCGATTTGATCTGTCCAGCCACATCCGGTGGCAGGTTATCCAGATATTCAAGCTTGCGGTTGGCGACTTTCTCCAGCATCTTGCGCAAGGCTTCGGGGTCAAGCCCTTCTGGCATTCCCCCCTGCTGCGAGCCAGCCTGTGGCGAGCCGGATTGGCCTTCTTGCTCTTCACTGTCCTGCCCCTGCTGACCGGATCGCATACGTTCGCCCTGCTGCGCGCCAGATTGCCCCTGCTGCCCCTGCAAGCCTTGCTGACCAGTTTGTCGCTGGCCGGATTGTCCGCGCTGCCCTTCCCGACCCTCCTGCCCTTGCTGCCCTTGTGGTCCTTCCTGCCCCTCCTGGCCGTTTTCTCCGCCCTGGCCTTGCTGGTCTTGCGCGCCGCGCTCTGGTCGGGGCTGCTGTGGACGACCGGCGGCTTCGTCCAGGCGGCGCTGGATGCCCGCCCGCTCCATCTGCTTGACTTCTTCGAGTTTTTTCTGAATATCTTCCATCACAGAGGACATATTGTAGCGCTGGAGCTGCTGCTGGCGCCGGTTGCGCAGCCGCTCCATCAGTTCTTGCAGGCCCATGCGGCGCTCGCCATTGCGGCCCTGGAAGCCCTGGCGCATCATCCGTTCCATAGCGCGACGCAGATCGCCCTCACGCAGAAAATCTTCGGAGAGCGCGTCCAGAATCTCGTCGGCGTCCAGCCCCTCGATACGCTGCGTGCCATCCCAACGCGAGTAATGATACCGGGAGAACATTGCCTGTCCCTTCCTGGTAGAAAGCGAGCGCCTTCTCAAAAACTCGTCAATACCGAAGCTTTCGGTTTGATAAGAGAAGGCGCTGCGCTCTAAAGCACTACAATGCTGCCTGCGCTGTCTAACGGCTGTAGCGGGCGCGCCCGCCGGTTTCATTTTTGTTCAGGCGGCGGTTCAGATGCAGCCCTTCCAAAATGAATTCGATGGCCGAAGCGACAGAGGCCGGCGTACCATGTCCGTTGAGTTTGGCAACCGCCTGCTTGAGACCGCCGACCCGGGCAAGCTGGTGGACGTACTCCATCGAGGGCAGGTTATCCGCTGCCTGCACGCTCAGCCCCTTCTCGAAGCCAGCCACAAGCTGCTCAAACTCGCGTACCTCGAAATAATCGCCAAAGACTTTGACGATGGCGTTCTTCATGAGCTTCTGTATGATGCGGTCCTCTTTGGCGTCACCAACGGTATCGAGTTCGATCTTGCCGCTGGTGGAAGCGACGAGCGCCGGAAGGTCGCTGATGCGCGGCACCGCCTGATGCTCGTTAAGCCGGATGGAGCGCCGGATGGCGTTGCTCATGACGTTTTCGTAATTGGAGATAGAGACGCGCACACTGACACCGGATCGCTGGCTGATGTCCTGGCTGCGCCGGGCCTGATGCGTGATCTCGGCGATAATCTCCTTCATATACTTGGGATAGCTCGTCTCCAACCCGTCGGCGACGAACCGGGCGCTTTCGGCCTCCATGATGGTGATCTCGTCTTCCACTTCGCGTGGATAGTGGGTGCGAATCTCGGAGCCGCAGCGGTCTTTCAGCGGGGTAATAATACGCCCGCGATTCGTATAGTCTTCAGGGTTGGCGCTGGCAACGACATACACATCCAGAGGCAGGCGCACTTTGTAGCCGCGAATCTGCACATCGCGCTCTTCCATGATGTTCAGCAAGCCCACCTGGATGCGTTCGGCCAGATCAGGCAGCTCGTTGATGCAGAAGATGCCCCGGTTCGTGCGCGGAATCAGGCCATAGTGAATGGTGAGTTCATCAGCCAGATAGCGCCCTTCGGCCACACGAATCGGGTCCACCTCGCCGATCAGGTCGGAGATGGTAATATCCGGCGTTGCCAGCTTTTCGCCGTAGCGCCGGTCCCGGCCAATCCAGGTGATGGCGACATCATCGCCTTCCTCTGCTACTTTATCCCGGCAGGCTTTGCAGATCGGGCTAAAGGGGTTGTCGTTGATTTCACAGCCCGCAATAATGGGTACTTCTTCATCAAGCAGGTGAATCAGGCTGCGGGCAATGCGTGTTTTTGCCTGGCCGCGCTCGCCCAGGAAGATGATGTCCTGCTCTGAAAGGATAGCATTCTCCACCTGGGGGATGACGGTATCTTCATAGCCGATAATGCCGGGGAAAAGGTCTTCGCCTTTCCGAATCGTCTCAATCAGGTTCTTACGCATCTCTTCTTTTACCGAAAGAACCTGGTAATCTGTCTGTCGTAGTTCTCGAATGGTACGGGGCTTCTCTTGTGTAGGCACCGCGCTAGCTCCTTTGAGGATCAAGACCATCACCTGGGGCGTTCATACCAGGCTTGCCTGGTAGACGTATTGCCCGCACGCCTGCATCTCACCTTATGCCACCAAATACATCCATATGAATAAGCTATACTTCCCAACATCTACTATGCCTCCGTATCATAACGCTTCTCTGGAGAAAGTTCAAGGGAACCAGCCCACTTGCCCCAAGGCTTCACCGTCCGCTTTCTGGCCTTTACAGATGGCGAAAGCCTGAGTATCATATTTATCAAATATTCTTTATTTATAAGTGATGTCTGGGAGGTAATGCCGGTGGATGTTCCAGCCATTCTGGCAGAAATCCGCAGCCGGGTGCAACTTTCGCAAGAAGGTCTTGCTCATGTGTTAGGGGTTTCTTTTGTCTCGGTGAACAGATGGGAACGAGGAGCGGGTATACCTAGCCCAGCCCAGTTACACAAAATCCTGGAGATATATCAGGCTTCTCTGGATGACCAGATAGCTCGTCCCTTCAACCAGCTTGAAAGAAGTACATTCTCATCGCGTGGTATACAGCGGCGCCAACCATCCCCTACGCTTTTCGATCCCTTGCCGCCACATATTGACCTCTCTCCTGGTGAGTTTCCTCCGGTCATCAGCCGCGTAAGCACCGGTCAATACTTTGGCAGCAGGGGAGAAGATCATCTTCGCCTTATGCTTGCAGAACACTCGGCGCCTGCTGCCACGGTTGACAATCCACCGCAGAGCAATATGTCGGCTGGAAAAAACACGTACACTTACGACGCGCATACGTACCATACAAAGGTTCCTCCCCAGGGGATAGCAGAACTTGTGAAACACTATCTACCAGATGGAGGCCTGGTTCTGGATGCTTTTGCAGGCAGCGGAATGACTGGTGTGGCATGTAGGATACTTGGCTATGATAGTATTCTGAATGAATTATCCCCAGCCGCTTGCTTCATAGCGAACCGATTTATATCTACTATCGATCCGGGCCTTTTCAATGCAGGAGTCACGGCAGTTCTCAACGAGCTTCAAGACCTGCGTGCCAGCCTCTATACCACCAATTGCCGCGAATGTGGGAAAGCTACCGAGATTTTATATACTGTCTGGTCGTATCGAGTTCTTTGTAATGAATGTGGGCATGAATTCCTCTTATGGGATCATTGTCGCAAGTATGGAAAAAGGGTTCGAGATCATAAGATACTGACACAATTTCCTTGCCCGGCATGTGGGCGGAACTTAGAAAAGTCTCACCTGAAGAGAACGATAGCTCAACCTGTACAAATCGGCTATATATGCTGTGGATCACGCCAGCAAGAGATGGTACACCCACTGAGCCAGGCAGACCTGGAGCTTGTTTCTCGGCTGGAGGCGTTAACGCCGGTAGCCGAGGGCTACTATCCACGTATGGACCTTCCCGATGGCGTCAACTTACGCCAACCGAAGAATCATGGTATTGACCGCATTGATCGCTTTTACACCCCTCGAAACCTTGCCGCCATGAGCCATCTCTGGCGCGCAATTCATCGGATTGCCGACCCTGAACTTGCGGCTTACCTTGCTTTCGTCTTCACCTCCTTGTACCAACGTGTAACCCGGCTCTCAGAATTTCGGTTTTGGGGTGGGAGTGGTAATACGGCCCGGTTTAATGTTCCCTTTATTTTTAACGAAGCTAACGTTTTCATCACGTTTGCCCGCAAGGCACGCACAATTCAAGACCATTTAGAAGCCACAGCCATCCGCTACCGGGGAAGATCTGCTGTTATTCAGCATTCTGCCACCTTGCTTGATTATCTGCCAGATGAGTCTGTTGATTTAATCTTTACCGATCCCCCTTTTGGCGCCAATATCAATTATAGTGAGATGAACATCCTTTGGGAGTCTTGGTTGGGCCGATTCACCGATGCCCATGATGAGGCGATTGTCAACAAGGTACAAGGCAAAGATGTAGGCGCTTACCAATCCTTGATGACACAGAGCCTGAAGGAATGCTATCGGGTTCTGCGCAGCGGGCATTGGTTGCTCCTCGTTTTTATGAACTCATCCAGCCATGTTTGGGATGCTTTACGCGCAGCCATAGTAGAAGCAGGATTTGAGATCCATGCGGCTGACATCTTTGATAAACAACATGGCACCTTCAAGCACTTCGTCAGTGAAAACACGGCTGGCTGCGATCTGGTACTCTATTGTCTAAAACCGCTTCATAGATCGCCCAAAAGCGCAGATCAAAGCAATGAAGCACTGAGAGATTCTATCTTCTCCTTTCTAAGCAAGATTGATGTAAGGAAGCAGACAAATGTGTATCTCCATGTCTCCCGTGAAGAGGAGATTGATTTCCGCAAACTCTATAGTGATTGGATCGCTAAGGCCATTTTTCAGGGATCGAGAGTCCTGGGCTTTGCAGAGTTTCGCACGATTGTCAAGCAGTGGCTTGATAGCTCTCCGTAATCTCATTGCTAATGCTCTAACGCCTTGAGTAAGGGGCTGCCACACTCGAATTGCTAGAAAAGGAAACCTGCATTGGTGCAACGGCCCAGAACCCTCCAAGCGTTCTCACCTAAAGAATTTGCCTATGCTCACCAACTGCTTGCCACCCGCGTAGCATTTATGATGGGCAGGAAATTAGAAGAGGGTGATTGGGCGCACGTCTACTGCATAGCAAAGAACATCCCCTATGTCGGATGGAGCAATCTCAATATTGATGTGATGCACAATGGCCTGGGCGTAGAACATAAGATGCTGAGGCAACCATCGGATAAACCGCTGAGAGACATCTGTGGCACGCGTCTCATGCATCCAGCAGCCACCCGTTCTATACGTATCCCATCTTTGGATAGTCTTCCCAATGAGGCAATGAGCGATGTTCTGACCCAGTACGCCGATTTTCTAGGGGAGCGCAGGAAGTTGGTGAGTGAGAAGGCCAGGGGCGCTCAAGCAGATATGCGAACAGGGTGGCTCCTATGGCAAGCAAATCTACAAGAATTCCTTTACTTTGAAGAAGAAACCATCCTTCCTGACCCTCAAGATTATTTCGCAGAGTGGAAAGAGAGCGGCGGGGGAAGTAGAAAAGCCAGCAAAAACTTATGGGTCTACGAGAAAGAGACGGGTCAAAAGCGGTACTCCATTACGACCGCTGCTGGGGCGAAAATCCAGCCGTATTTCGATGTCCCGCCTCCATCAGATCCTAACCTCTACTATTTCAAAGTCCAGGGTGAGGAACTTACGAATGGGCTTGTGCGCATTTGGGTAACAACAGCAACTGAACGAGAACTTAGGCGGCTGGTGGGCGATTTGACGGTAGAGAATATAGGTCTCGTAATAGAGTCTGCTGCCACTGAGCCAGTTGCTCGGAACCCTGAGCGGATCACCCAGAACGAAGAAGCAAAGGAAATATTACTGGCTCTAGAATCATACGAGTTGCTGGCGGCCTCTTTTCCAGGGGTGAGCGACGAACATATGATCCAGCTTCTTATTCAGCGCCTCAGTAGTCTTTGATCGCCAGATCAAAGTCAGGGGCTAGCTTGCATGATAGGGTTGGTCTCCGCTTTTTCAATATGCCCCCTTCATTTTCTCCTCGGCGCACAGCACACAGAATGAACTATTCGCATGTCTCCTTCGTACCTGTAGAGTAGGTGTGTGATACACTGATTCCGGTTGGCTCTAGCTCGAAAGGAATACTATAGCATGCGGATAATCCTCTATCTGGGGAAAGGTGGCGTTGGCAAGACGACCATCTCGGCGGCGACAGCAGCACGCGCCGCTGAGTTGGGGAAGCGGACCCTGGTCGTGAGCACTGATCTGGCGCATAGCCTCGCCGATTGTTTTGATCGTCCGCTGACGGCTGAGCCGATCCAGGTTGCCGATCACCTCTGGGCGCAGGAAGTGAATGTGCTGGAGGAGATGCGCCAGCAGTGGGGCAAGGTGCAGCATTATGTCGGGTCGGTCTTGAAGAAACAGGGTGTTGAAGAGGTGGTTGCTGAGGAGATGGCGGTGATCCCTGGCATGGATGAACTTATCAGCTTGATGAATATTTATCGCAATGCGCGCGACGGCGACTTTGAGACGGTGGTGATTGATGCCGCCCCCACTGGCGAGACGATGCGGCTCTTGAGCATGCCGGAATCCTTTCTCTGGTACGTGGGACGCACGAGCGCACTGCAAAAAACGGCGTTGAGCATGGCAAAACCGCTGCTGAAAGCTTTTGTGCCCTCAACGGTGAATCTGGCGGAGTCCATCCAGCGTCTCAACGAGCGCGTGAAGGGGCTGCGCGAGGTGCTCACCAACCCGGAGATCAGTTCGTATCGGCTGGTGGTCAACCCGGAGAAGATGGTGATTAAAGAAGCGCTGCGGGCGGAGACGTATCTGGCGCTCTATAACTACCCCATTGATGGCGTGGTCTGCAATCGTGTCTTGCCTCAAGCGGTGTATCAGGATGTGTTTATGCAGCGCCTGCTGGAGTCGCAGGAGCGTTATCGCCAGCAGATTTATAACACCTTCAAGCCACTGCCCATCTGGGAGGGGCCGTATCTCTCTGAAGAGATTCTAGGTGTGGAGGCGCTGGGGAAACTAGCCCATACGATCTTTGGCGAAGACGATCCGACGCAGGTTTTTTATCGCGGCGCGGTGCAGGAACTGGCGAAGAACGGCCAGGGCTATATCTTGCGGCTGCCTCTGCCCCATGTGGAACTGGATAAAGTCGTCTTGACCAAGAAGGGCGATGAGATGGTAGTAGAGGTAGGCAACTTTAAGCGCGAATTGACACTTCCGGCAGTGCTGATGCCTATGGATGCCAAAGTGGCGCGCTTTGTTGATAAAAACCTGGAAATCCATTTTGAACCGGCAGCCGCAACGGCGTAGGGGCTGCATTGGTATTACCCCCGCTGCCAGCGATGCGACGACGGCTAGAAGTGCGAGAAAGGGATGCGCGCGTGCTACCACCTGTCATCGAGAAGGCTCGTAAGATTCTCCTCCATGAGCAGCGTTTGGGACATACCGATCAAACGGTGCGCCCAGGCGGGCTAGAAGCCTTTGTAGCACGCTGGGCCGACGAAGTAGAGAAGCTGCGGCTGTCCGGCGCGCTGGCTGATGCTGCCAGCGCGCTGCCGGTTGAGCAAGCCATTCAACACTTATTGCAGGACTATCACACGCTTGATCCCATGCAGCGGGCCGCGCGAGTGCGCGCCGCGCTCGCTCGACTAAGCGGGCAGGCTCCCGAAACGACGCCGGATGGAAAAGCATCCGGGTTTTCTGCGCGGCCTGCGGCTCGCCCGATGACTACGGCTCAAGAAGCGCGTATACTTCCCTCATCTGAACCGCGCAAGAGCGCGCCTGGATCCCAAGTATCCCCATCGAGAAGCGGGCAATCTCAGGGAGCTGAGCCAGCCACTGCCCCAGGCCCCGTGATGCAAGAGGCAGCGCCCTGGGAACTGCTGCCCTCGCGCGGGCCAATCTCTTCACCAGTGATTCGCAGCAGCCATCTGGTGGATTTATCGAATCAACTCGATGAAACTGCATTCGCTGCGCCTGCTGATGCTGACCAGGAGCAAGAGGCGTATGACCAGGGGGTTGATGGCAGGCAAACGACGGTAGAGAGCCATTTTCTGCTGAAAGCGCGGGTGACGGCGGTTCCTGGGGTTGGCTCGTCGCAAGAGGCGAAGCTGCGTCGGCTGGGTATCCATACGGTGCAAGATTTGCTTACCTATTATCCGCGCGAACACCACGATTACAGCAAGCTAGAAAAAATTGCGACGATTCCGTTGGAGCAGGTGGTGACGATTATGGGGATGATCTGGGAGGTGCAGAATGTACGCAGCGCCAGCGGCAGAGTGCGCACTATCGCCAGAGTCTCGGATGAGACCGGCCAGATTCGCGCTACCTGGTTTAATCAGCCCTATCTGCTCAAACAGTTGACGCGCGGCAGCTATATTGTCCTGACCGGCGTGAAGCAGCGCTTCGGCAACAAAGTCGAGTTCAACGTGCGCAGCCACGAACTGCCGGAGCAGGGCGATCTGGTGAACACGGGACGGCTGGTCCCGATCTATACCCTCACCGAAGGACTCAACGCTAAGGCGCTGCGCCGCTATACCAAGTGGGCGGTGGACCGCTGTGCCGAACTGCTGCCAGAGTTCCTGCCCGCGACGATTCGTTCGCAGGTGGGGCTGCCATCCCTGCCCCAGGCGGTCAGCCAGTACCACTATCCAGAGAACGAGGGGCGGCTGGTCAGCGCCAGGAAGCGGCTGGCATTTGATGAACTATTTTTGATTCAGCTAGGGATGCTGGCGCGCCGCGCGGAGTGGAGGAGTGGGGTCGAGGGTATCGCGCTGAGGGTTGATCTGGGGCAGGTTTTCGAGACGGTGCAGGAGAGCGAGGTCGCGCTGCTGTCCTCAAAACTATCCGCTTCGACACCTGTGAGTGAGCGACCCCCAGCGCCGGGGCTGTGGCCGGTTTCCATCGATAAGCCGTTCGAGGCGGCGCTGCCGTTTCGCTTCACCGGAGCGCAGCGCCGGGTGATTACCGAGATTCTGGCGGACCAGGGGCGCGCGCAGCCAATGTGCCGCCTGCTGCAAGGCGATGTGGGGTCGGGCAAAACGGTGGTTGCGGCGGCGGCGCTCTTGACGGCGGCGGCCAATGGCTTGCAGGGTGTGTTGATGGCGCCGACGGAAATTCTGGCCGAGCAGCACTATCGTACTATATCGCGGCTGCTGGAGCCGTTTGGCATCCGCGTCGCGCTGTTGATCGGCAGCCAGCGCCAGCGCGAGCGCGCGGCCATGCTGGCGGCGGCGGAATCGGGCGAAGCGATGGTGGTGGTGGGCACGCATGCCTTGATACAGGAGGGTGTGACGTTTGCGCGGTTGGGGTTTGTGGTGGTGGACGAGCAGCACCGCTTTGGCGTCGAGCAGCGCGACGCCCTGCGCCAGAAGGGCTACAATCCGCATATGCTGGTGATGACGGCTACGCCCATTCCGCGCACGCTGGCCTTGACGCTCTATGGCGATCTGGATATTTCGACGCTGGATGAAATGCCCCAGGGCCGCCAGCAGATTATCACCCGCTGGCGTTCCGGCACGCGGCGTGCTGAAGCGTACCATGTGATTGCCGAGCAGGTGGCGCTTGGTCGCCAGGCGTATGTGATCTGCCCGCTGATCGAAGAATCCGAAACGCTGGAGGATGTGAAAGCCGCTGTTGTGGAGTACGAGCGGCTGCGCACCCAGGTCTTCCCGACGCTGCGGCTGGGGCTGGTGCATGGCGGGCTGAAGGGCGGCGAAAAAGAACAGGTGATGCGGCGTTTCCGCGATGGCGAACTGGATGTACTGGTCGCTACCGCCGTCGTCGAGGTGGGCGTGGATGTAGCCAACGCGACGGTGATGGCGATTGAAGACGCCGACCGCTTTGGCCTGTCGCAGCTGCATCAGTTTCGCGGGCGCGTCGGGCGCGGCGAACATCAATCCTACTGCTATGTGCTGAGCGAAGGCTCCGGCCCGCA